>CAYRPL010000083.1:0-7433 GCA_964426045.1 uncultured Alistipes sp.
ACCTCCCTCCTCGCAATGACTGCGAGAAGTAATTTTGAATTTTGAATTTTGAATTTTGAATTGCTCATTGCTAATTACTAATTTATGAAATACTGGATTTTACTGCTTTTGATGCCCCTGTTGGCGGGGTGTGGTTACAAGGTCAACTACTCACTCTCGGGTGCTTCGATTCCGCCCGAGGCACAGACCTTCTCGGTGGCTTACTTTCCGAACAATGCACCGATGGTGTCGCCCATTTTGAGTTCGACCCTCACGGATGCCTTGGTCGATAAGTTCTCGCGCCAGACCCGTCTGCAGCAGGTGCCCGAGGGTGGCGATTTTGCCTTTGAGGGTGAGATTACCAACTACACCTCGACCACGGCTTCGGTTTCGTCGGAGGACTATGCACTCTTGAACCGCCTGACCATTACGGTGCGTGTGCGCTTCACGAATGCCATCAACGAGGCCGAGAGCTTCTCGAATAAGACCTTCTCGGCCTATGCCGACTACGACTCGACCCGTCTGCTGACCGAGGTTGAGGGCGAGTTGATACCCGAGATTGTGGATCAGATTGTAACTGACATCTTCCAGGCTTCGGCCGGTAATTGGTAGTGCAATGGCAGAGCGTATGCAACCCACCCCCCTGAAAGACCTCTCGGTCGAGGAGCTGGCCGCCCTTCTGGAGCGCCACCCCTGGTTTACGGCTGCCCGGGCCCGCCTGCAGGGTCTGAACGGCCAAAAGGATGCAGCCCTCGAGTGGCTGGCGGCCGACCGCTGTACCCCCGAGCCGGAGTTTAAGGTCGACGCCGAGGCGCTCCTGCACCTGAGCTCCGAGGATTTGATTGATCGCTTCCTCAAAGAGAAGGAGCTGCGTATCGTAGCCGAGGAGGGAGAGCCCACGGAGGAGATTGTCACCGAGGCCTCGTTTGACGACGAAGATGACCTGGTGAGCGAAGATTTGGCCGAAGTTTACCTCAATCAGGGCCTTAAAGAGGAGGCTTTGTTAATTTATCGGCGATTAAGTTTGCTAAATTCGGAAAAAAGTGCTTACTTTGCCGAGATTATCCAGCGTTTGGAAACAAATAATTAAAATTTATAGATTATGTTATACACTTTTTGTATCGGAGCAATCCTTGTAGCGAGCGTATTTATCATCCTCGCCGTGTTAGTTCAGAGCCCCAAGAGCGGTATGGCTGCCAACTTCGGCGCTGCCAACCAGGTAATGGGTGTTCGTGAGTCGTCGAACTTCCTGGAGAAGTTCACCTGGACGATGGCTATCGCCATTGTAGTTTTGAGCCTCACCGCTACGCTGGTGATGGAGGCCCCCGGCACTTCGGTATCGGGTGACATCCTCAAGGATGCCAATGCCCTGGTTGAGAAGCAGGCTGAGGCTGCTCCCGTAATGCCCCAGGCCGAGCCCGCAGCCGAGGCTGCCGAGGTGGAGACCACCGAGGCCGAGTAATCCGGGCAAAAGAAATGAAGAGGGCGCTCGAAAGGAGTGCCCTCTTCATTTGTATCAATCGGTGACCCGAAAACACCAAGGTTTAGAGCTCGAAAGGCTGATCGTGATCCCCCTGTTCGCGAATCACTTTGCTTTCACGGTTGTAGCGACGATAGACATGGTCGCGTTTCGGGTCGGTATAGTCGCGTTTGCGGTGCAGACGACGACGGTGGAGATAGAGGCCGAGCCCCAATCCTGCGAGGGATACACCCAACATAATGAATACAAAAACTACTATATCCATAGAAATAATAGGCTATTTGAGCCGCAAATGTAGTAAAAAAAACGATATAAACGACCCTCAAGCGCAATTTTTTCCTTCTAAAGTCGCTTTAGAGCGGCACGCACAGCCTCCTCGACGCTCAACTCGGGCTGTTCGCGGAAGAGGGTCTTGACCACCTTCTCGGCCGAGCCTTTCGCGAAGCCCAGCATCACAAGGGCTGCCAGCGTCTCGTCGTAGTCGGGATTGCCGGCCGTAGGGGTGACTGTCGGAGCCATCGACTCATCCTCCATGCCCTCGTCAAGACCCAGCGATACGAGCTTGCCGCTCAACTCTACAATAATCTTCTGGGCCGTTTTGAGTCCCAGCCCCTTCACATTCTTCAGCAGCACGGCGTTTTCGCTCTGGATGATGTTGCGTAGCTCACGCGGCGAGTAGGTCGATAAAATCATGCGGGCCGTGTTGCCGCCCACACCCGAAACACTGATCAACTGACGGAAGAGCTCGCGCTCGCCCTTGGTGGCAAAGCCAAACAGAAGCTGTGCATCCTCTCTTACCACATAGTGCGTATAGAGCTTGGTCTGCTCCATCCCCTCGATGGCGGCATAGCTCTGCAATGAGATTTGGAGGTAGTATCCCACCCCTGCGGCTTCGATAACGGCATAGGTCGGAGCCAGCTCGGCTACCTTACCTTTTATATATTCATACATACGATGCTAAAATTTTGGGTTCGCAGTAACAAAGGTAAGAAAAATTTTTGTACCTTTGCCCATTAGTGTAAGAATTATAAACTAAAAACGAATAACCAATATGAAAAAGATGCTCTTTAGCGTGATGGCCGCAGCTCTCTTCCTGGGTGCCTGCAGCCCCAAGACCGAGACCGCAGCAACCACGGAGGTAAAGTCGGTAGCCGGCAGCGACCTGGCCTATATCCAGGTGGAGAAGGTGATGGTCGAGAACGACCTCTATCAGAACGAGGGTCTGCCTCTTGAGGAGAAGACCCGCAAGGCTCAGGAGGGCTGGGCCAAGAAGCAGCAGGGAATCCAGTGGGAGGCCAATCAGCTGCAGGAGAAGTATCAGAAGGGTCTGATTACCTCGTACGACGCTCAGAAGCAGCAGGAGACGCTCCAGAAGCGTGCTGCCAACCTCGAAAGCACGATGCAGAAAGAGGGTGCCTCGCTCGAGGAGGAGAATATGGTGATGCTCAACCGCAACCGCGACCTGCTGATGCGTGCCGTCGAGCAGATCAACGCCGACAAGAAGTATAAGATGATTGTCAATGCCTCGGCGCTGATTGATGCCGATTCGACGCTCGACATCACCAATGCAGTCTTGGAGGTCGTAAACAAGCTCTACGCCGAGGAGAAGGCGACGAAGTAGCCTTGTATACCAACGGGCGGGGCACCATTCCTGCCCGAATTTTAATCGAGAATCGCTATGGGATTTGTTCCGTTTACCTTTATTGACTTAGTCGACATCTTTCTGGTGGCGACGGTCATGTATTGGATCTACCGCACCACCAAGGGGACCAACGCCCCCTATATCCTTACCGGAATCGTCGTCATCTACTTCGTGTGGGTGGTGGTGCGTACCCTCAATATGGAGCTGCTGAGCTCCATCCTCGGACAAATCATCTCAGTCGGTGTCATTGCGCTGGTCATCATCTTCCAACCCGAGATTCGACGCTTCCTCCAAATGATCGGTATGCGTCAAAAATCTTTGGGCTTTATCTCGCGCATCTTCTCGATGGGCGAGGATGTCGTAACGACCCACACCGCACCCATCGTTACGGCCTGCCGCGAGATGGCCGAGACCAAGACCGGAGCCTTGATTGTCATCGGTCAGCAGAGCGACCTGAAGCTCATCACCGAGGGCGGTATTGCCATCGACGCCCGCGTCTCGACCTCCCTGCTGAAGAATATATTCTTTAAGAACGCCCCGCTGCATGACGGCGCTGTGGTGATTGAGGGGGATCGGGTAGTGGCTGCCAAGTGCATCCTCCCCGTAACGCAGACCGATGTCCCCAAGCACTACGGAACCCGCCACCGTGCAGCCCTCGGCCTGAGTGAGATTTCAGATGCCATCGTGCTTGTCGTCTCCGAGGAGACCGGAGCCATCTCCATTGCCCAGGGTGGCAACATTCGCCGCAACATCGAACCCCAAATGCTCCAGCAGGTACTTCAGCGCTACCTCAATATTAGTCGTAGGCAGGCTAAGAAGAGTGAAATCGCCGAGTAATTTTTTGTGATAAGGCGGCATTTGCGGCCGCTAACCTTAAAACCAACAATGGGCCGTACCACAGTACTGCCCATCGTTGTTTTAAGGCCGAGCGTTGCAACTACCGCCTTCTGACAAAAAATGGGGTAGTGGGGTTTGGACCTGTTGTTAAAAGGGTCGTTACGACCCCAGCCCATCCGCCCCGATTTCACGAAGCACCGCATCTGGGGCGCTCTGACAAAAAATAATTAGGAATTAGGAATTCCTCCCCTAATGCCCCTAAAAATAATTGTGAATTGTGAATTTTGAATTGTGAATTTTGAATTTCCCTCTTCTAATCACTAATTGTAACAGAATTGTAATATCAATGTTAAGGTTGGTACATAAATTTGCGTTAAATTTGTGGCACCAAATAGTAGTAATATGGAGATTTTTTATGTTGGAATTATCGGATTCCTCTTTTTGCTGGCCATTTTTGATTTGATGGTCGGTGTGAGCAACGATGCCGTGAACTTCCTGGGTTCGGCTGTCGGTGCCAAGGTGGCGAAGTTTCGCACCATTATCATCGTAGCTGCCGTAGGTGTTCTCTGCGGAGCTCTCTTCTCGAATGGTATGATGGAGATTGCCCGCAACGGTATCTACCAGCCCGAGCACTTCGGATTTACGGATGTGCTCTGCATCTGCCTGGCGGTGATGGTGACCGATGTGGTGCTGCTCGACATCTTCAACTCGCTGGGTCTGCCCACCTCGACCACCGTGTCGATGGTCTTCGAGCTCTTGGGTGGTGCCTTTGCCATTGCCCTGGTCAAGACGGCTGCCGATGACTCGCTGGCCCTGGGAGATCTGCTCAATACCAGCAAGGCGCTCTCGGTGATTATGGCTATCTTTGTCTCGGTGGCAATAGCCTTCTTCTTCGGTACACTGGTTCAGTGGCTTGCGCGTATCATCTTTACCTTTAATTATAAGCCCCGCCTGAAGTGGCTTATCGGTATCTTTGGAGGTATTGCCGTCACCTCGATTGTCTACTTCATCCTGATCAAGGGTCTGAAGGACTCCTCCTTCATGACTCCCGAGAATAAGGCCTGGATTCACGAGCATACGCTGGCCATTGTCTGCTGGTGCATGCTGGGCTTCACGATTCTGATGCAGGTGCTGCACTGGTGCAAGGTCAATGTCTTCAAGGTGATTGTGCTGCTCGGTACCTTCGCTCTGGCCATGGCCTTTGCCGGCAACGACCTGGTGAACTTCGTGGGTGTGCCCCTGGCCGGCTATGCCGCCTATACGGAGTATGTCTCGGCTGCAAATGGCGATCCCAACTTCCTGATGGGTGCCCTGAACAGCCCCGCCAAGACCCCCTTCATCTTCCTCTTCCTGGCCGGCGTGGTGATGATTATCGCGCTGGTGACCTCGAAGAAGGCCCACAACGTAATCAAGACCTCGGTGGACCTCTCGCGTCAGGACGAGGGTGACGAGATGTTCGGCTCCTCGATGGCGGCTCGCAGCCTGGTTCGTGCAGCCATGAACGTATCGAATGCCGTGGTGCGCATCACCCCCAAGTCGGTGCGCGATTGGATTGATACCCGCTTCCGTCAGGACGAGATGATTATGGAGAATGGTGCCGCCTTCGACCTGGTGCGTGCCTCGATCAACCTGCTGCTCGCCAGCTTGCTCATCGCCCTCGGAACCTCGCTTAAGCTCCCTCTTTCGACCACCTACGTTACCTTTATGGTCGCCATGGGTACCTCGCTCGCCGACCGTGCCTGGAACCGCGAGAGCGCCGTATTCCGCATTACGGGTGTGATGTCGGTGGTGGGTGGCTGGTTCCTGACGGCTGGTGCCGCCTTCACCCTCTGCTTTGTGGTGGCGCTGATTATGCACTATGCCGGAGCCGTAGGTATGATTGCCATGATTGCCCTGGCCATCTTCCTGCTTATCCAGTCCAACCGTCGCTACCGCGCCAAGATGCGTGTGGAGCATGAGGATGACCTCTTCCGCAAGATTCTCCGCAGCACCGATAAGGAGGAGACCTGGAACCTGCTGCGCCGCCACTGCGTGAAGTCGATTTGCGACTCGCTGGACTACGCTTCCGAGACCTATATGAAGCTCACTAACGGTGTGCTGAACGAGGATTTGAAGTCTGTGCGCCGTGCCGACCTGCTCACCAAGGGCCAGAAGGAGAATCTCAAGCGCCTGCGCCGCAAGGAGCTTGTGGCCCTGCGTCGCATCGACCTCAGCCTTGCCATGGAGAAGAATACCTGGTTCCATGTCCAGAGCAACTCCTGCATGCAGCTCCACTACACCCTCAAACGTGCCTGCGAACCCTGTGTCGAGCATATCGAGAACAACTTCGCACCCCTGAAGGAGTATAGCGAGGAGTTTGTTCCCGTGCGCAACCTGCTCGACCACCTCATCAACCGTGTGCGTCGTGCCATTGAGAGTGGCGACTACTCGACCGTGGAGACCCTCTCGGAGACCGGTGAGAACCTCCGCTCGCGCATCCAGGCCCTGCGTACCACCCAGCAGTACCGTATCCATGACGAGAAGACCAACCTCAAAGCGGGTCTGATCTACCTCACTCTGCTGGCCGAGTCGCAGGAGCTCCTCGCCTCGACGATGAAGTTGATGCGAGCCTCGAATCGCTTCCAAAATTAAGTTTTGCCATAAGGCGGCTTCGCGGCCGCTAATAGAAAAATCGCGAATGGAACATACGCTAAGTATGCCCCATCCGCGATTTTTTTTACTGAGCGTTGTAACTACCGCCTTCTGACCAAATTGGCGCTACGGGAGGTTGGATTGACCGAAGGAAACTGGGAAAACTGGGGGATACTGGGGATGCTGGGGATACTGGATAATTTTTAGCTCCCTATTCCTACAGAATAATTCTGAATTCTGAATTTTGAATTTTGAATTTTGAATTGTGAATTGCCCTCGCCTTCCTGTCGGGTGAAAAATCAAAAACGCTCAAATCGCCTAAAAAGGGGCAAAAAGGGGGTGTTTTTTGAATGTGGGCTTAAAAAAGCGTGTTTTTGCGGGTTAAAAATTGCTTAAATCGAAAAAAAAGGCTATTTTTGTGGGTTGAAAAACAGCTGAAATTAAAATAAATTTATGGAAGAAAATCTGCAAGAGGGTATGACGGGAGGAAGAATTATCCCCGTCAATATCGAAGAGCACATGAAGACTGCCTACATCAACTACTCGATGTCGGTGATTGTGTCGCGTGCTCTGCCCGATGTGCGCGATGGCTTGAAGCCCGTGCACCGTCGTATTCTCTACGATATGAGCGCCGAGTTGGGCCTCACGTCGGACAAGCCCACCCGTAAGTCGGCCCGTATCGTGGGTGATGTACTCGGTAAGTTCCACCCCCACGGCGATTCGTCGGTCTATGAGGCGATGGTGCGTATGGCCCAGGAGTGGGCAATGCGTTATCCGCTCGTCGATGGTCAGGGTAACTTCGGTTCGATGGACGGTGACTCGGCGGCTGCTATGCGTTACACCGAGGCACGCATGAAGAAGATT
>CAYRPL010000084.1:0-7318 GCA_964426045.1 uncultured Alistipes sp.
TGACCATCACCGTAGCGTTGGGGACATCGACCCCCACCTCGATTACCGAGGTGGCGACTAAAATATGGGCTTCACCCCGCTTGAAGCGCCCCATTGAGAGCTCCTTGTCCTGGGGCTTCATCTGTCCGTGGCACACCTCGGTCACATACTCCGGCAACGGGAAGTCGCGCGAGATAGCCTCGTAGCCCTCCATCAGGTTCTTGTAGTCCATCTTCTCGGACTCCTTAATTAGGGGGTAGACCACATAGACCTGCCGTCCGGCCTTAATCTGCTGGCGCATAAAACCGAAGAGTTTGAGGCGGGCGGCGTCGGTGTAGTGGTAGGTGCGAATCGGCTGGCGGCCCGGGGGCAGCTCGTCGATGACCGAGACATCCAAATCCCCGTAGAGGGTCATGGCCAGGGTACGCGGAATGGGCGTGGCGGTCATCACCAGGATATGGGGCGGGCGCTCGTTCTTAGTCCAGAGGCGGGCCCGCTGCTCGACACCAAAGCGATGCTGCTCATCAATAACCACAAAGCCCAGGTTCGAGAATTGTACCCGCTCCTCAATCAGCGCGTGGGTGCCAATCAGAATATCGACCTCTCCGGAGGCAATCCCTTCGAGGGCAGCACGGCGCTCCTTGGCCTTCGAGGCTCCGGTCAGGATGGCAATCTTCACGGGCACCTCCTGCAACATCCGACCTAAGGTCGCAAAGTGTTGGCGGGCCAAAATCTCGGTCGGGGCCATCATGCAGGCCTGAAATCCGTTATCGACCGCCAAGAGCATCGACATCAGGGCCACCATCGTTTTGCCCGAGCCTACATCGCCCTGCAGCAGGCGGTTCATCTGGTAGCCTGTTACGGTATCCTGGCGAATTTCACGAATCACCCGCTTCTGGGCCCCCGTTAAGGGGAAGGGGACCTTCTCTTTATAGAAGGTATTGAAGCACTCGCCCACTCGGGGAAACAGAAATCCCCCCATTTTGCGAAGGCGCTCCGTGCGGCGCGACTGCACACCGAGTTGTACGCCCAGCAGCTCATCGAACTTCAGACGGTACTGCGCCTCTTTGAGCGACTCGGCCCCCTGCGGAAAGTGGATGTCGTGCAGAGCCTGCTTTAGGCCTACCAGTCCGAATTGTCGACGCAGGTCTTCGGGCAGGTAGTCCGAAATAGACTCCTTAATCAGGGGCCAGAGCGAACATTGCAGCTGGTAGAGCCCCTTGACACCAAAGGTCGAGTTGAGCTTCTCGGTCGAGGAGTAGATGCCCTGCATCCCGCTCTCGCTGCGACGCGAGAGGGCCTGCTCCATGGTCTCAATCTCGGGGTGGACCATCGAGAGTTCGTGGCGGAAGTACGACGGGCGGCCGAATATCAGGTACTCGCGCCCCACCTCGATACGCTTCTCAATCCACTTCACCCCCTGGAACCAAATCAACTCGGCCGACCCCGTGCCATCCGACACATAGGCCATAAAGCGCTTTTTGCGCCCCTCACCGGCGTAGGCCACGCCCGTTACCCGGGCCCGAAACTGCACCAGCGTAAACTCCTTGTCCTCCGTAAGTTCCCGAATCGGATAGACCTTTGTGCGGTCGATGTAGCGAAAGGGAACGTGCCACAGCAAATCACCTGCGGTGCGAATGCCAAGCTCCTTGTCCAGGAGCCTGGCACGCACTTCGCCCACACCGGGGATAAATTTTATGGAGTCACCGAGTTGCAAAATCGTTGGTTAATTCAACCTGTTTAGTTGTGCAGAATCAATGCCGACTCGGCGGGAACGCTTACCGTTTTTCCGCTGAAGTGCTTCAGCCCGTCGGGGTTAAGTTTGCCATCGTAGCATACGGCCGTGTACTCACCCTCGGGAACCGAAACTTCGGCTGCCTTCTCACGGGCGTTGAGCACCACGATAATCTCTTTCCAGCTGTCGCCTCCGGCATTGCCCTTCAGGCGGTAGGCCACTACATTCGAGCCCTCGACGGGGAGAAACTCCAGGTGCTCGCGTACCAGCTCGGCCTTACCCAGACGGAAGGCGGGGTGGGCCTTGCGCAGGGCGATAAGCCCCTTGTAGTAGTCGAACAGGTCACGATTCTCGCTCTTCAAAGTCCAATCGATGGCGTTGATCTCGTCGGGGCTCTGGTAGCTGTTGTGGACCCCCTTCTTGTCGCGCAGCACCTCCTCACCGGTGAAGATGAAGGGGATACCCTGCGAGGTCAAAACGGCCGTCTGGGCCAGCTTGTCGAGGCGTACCAGGCGCTTCTTATTGATGCCCGGCATCGTCGTCTTGAGGCGGTCAACCAGACACATATCGTCGTGGCACGAAACATAGGAGATCATCTGCGTAGGCTCGGCGGCCCACTCCTGCTTGACATAGTTCACCTTCGACATATCGACCTGCGGGTGGGAGATGGCACCGGCAATACCGAACTTGACGCTCTCCTCCATATCCTGCAGACCGGCCAGGAAGGCCCCCTGCTCGTTGGAGTGGAAGGGACCACGCAGCGCATCGCGCAACTCATCGCTGAAGGCGGCGATACCCGGGATGTTCTTCATGTTGGCCTTCATGGCCAGCTCCTCGGCCGGCAGCTGCGGTGACTGGGCGGCCCAGCCCTCGCCATAGATCAGAATCGTGGGGTCGATCTCATCGAGTGCAGCACGAATCTGGCGCATCGTCTCGGCGTCGTGGATACCCATCAAATCGAAGCGGAAGCCGTCGAGGTGGTACTCCGTAGCCCAATACTTCACCGACTCGATCATATAGCGGCGCATCATCTCGCGGTCGCTGGCCGTCTCGTTGCCGCAGCCCGAAGCATCGGCATAGCTGCCATCCTCACGCTGACGGAAGAAGTAGCCCGGTACGGTGCGCTCGAAGTTCGAGCCGTCAATCGAGAAGGTGTGGTTGTAGACGACATCCAGCACCACGCGAATACCGGCCTTGTGCAGCGCCTGTACCATCTGCTTGAACTCGCGAATACGGCAGGCGGGGTCAAACGGATTGGTCGAGTAGCCGCCATCGGGCACGTTGTAGTTCACCGGGTCGTAGCCCCAATTGTACTTCCCCTCCTCGAGTTTGGTCTCATCCACCGAGCCGTAGTCATACGAGGGGAGCAGGTGAACGTGCGTTACACCCAGCTCCTTGAGGTGGTCGATACCTGTCATCTCACCCTTCGGATTCTTTGCTCCGTTCTCGGTGAGGGCCAGGAACTTACCTCCGTTCTCAATGCCCGACGAGGGGTGGGAGGAGAAGTCGCGGTGGTGCATCTCATAGAGAATCACATCCTGGAAGCCCTTCAGCTCGGGGCGCCGGTCCTCGGCCCAACCCTCGGGATTGGTTGTCGTGAGGTCGATGATGGCACCTCGCTGACCATTCACACCGACCGCCTTGGCGTCGATACCGGCACACTCAGGCAGCCATTGCTCGCCGATGCGCACCGCAAAGGTGTAGAAGAGCCCCTGCTTGTCGCCTTTCAGGGTGGTCTTCCAAAGTCCGCCCTTGCCCGCTTTAAGGTTGTGAACCTCCTGCGGCTCACCGCCTAAACCCTCGCTGTAGAGCGACAGACGTACCTCGTAGGCCGTCGGAGCCCAGAGGTTGAAGAGCGTCTGCTCGGGGGTGTAGGTCATCTCGGAATACCCCTCAGCCGGCACGGGATATTCGGCATAAGATTGAAAATTTTTCTTCGTTGTGCAGCCCACACTCAGCAGGAGGGCTGCGCCCGTCAGGGCTGCAAGCAGTTGTTTTTTCATTTTTCTATCTCTTTTGTTTGTTTTCTAACTATCTCTTAAACAATCCTAATCACTAACCACTAACTCCATTTTGTAAAGTTTGTCGCCGCGGCGAATCAGCTCCGAGGTGTGAATGGCACACAATTGCCCCTGTACAACCTCCTCGACGGGAGAGTCGGTCAGGTGGATGGTTTCGGCCGTCTGCTCCACGCAGCCTGTCGTCTCGCCCATCCACAGAATGCGCTCGCCCTGCCTCAGGGGAGCCGCCTCGATAAGTACCTCGGCCACCGAGATCTTCTTATAGAAGTTGGTCACCTTGCCCACATAGACCTTGCGCATGGTAGCCCCCGAGCCGTAGTTTTCGGACAACTCGGCCGTCGGCTTTCCGGCGTAGTAACCACCCCAGAAGCCCCGATTAAAGACCTCCGAAAGGCGCTCTTTCAGTTCGGCGGCCAGCTCTCGGGTGTAGCTGCCCGCTTCGATAGCCCGCAGGGCCTCGTCGTAGCACTCCACCACCCGCTTTACATACTCCGCACCTCGGGCACGACCCTCGATCTTCAGCACGCGCACTCCGGCCGAAAGGAACTTGTCCAGGAAGTCGATGGTACACAAATCTTTGGGCGAGAGCAGATAGCGACCATCCGTATCGAGCTGCTCGCCCGTCTCCTTGTTTGTGAGCGTGTATTTGCGGCGGCAGACCTGGCGGCAGGCTCCCCGATTGGCCGAGCAACCCGATTCGTGCAGACTCAGGTAGCACTTGCCCGAAATCGCCATGCAGAGCGCTCCGTGTGCAAACATCTCGATTTTGACCAACTCACCCCGAGGGCCGGTTATCTGCTGCTCCTCGATATCCTTTGCAATGCGGGCAATCTGCTCCAAGCTTAACTCACGCGCCAGCACCACCACATCGGCCCATTGCGAGAAGAACTTTACGGCCTCCGAGTTTGAGATGTTGCTCTGGGTCGAGATATGCACCTCGACACCCGTGCGACGGGCATAGAGAATGGCCGCAAAGTCGGTGGCAATGATGGCGTCAATCCCCGCCTCGCGGGCTCGGTCGATGGTGCGGTGCACCTGCTCGAGCTCATCCTCGTAGACAATCGTATTGACCGTCAGGTAGGTCTTGACCCCCGCCTCGCGGGCAATGCGGGCAATCTGGTCGAGGTCTTCAAAGGTGAAGTTGGCTGCAGACTTGGCCCGCATATTGAGGGTTCCCACCCCAAAGTAGACCGAATCGGCACCCGCTGCAATGGCTGCCCGCAACGACTCATACGAGCCCACCGGAGCCATAATCTCTATATCCGAACGCTTCATCTCTTCCTATTTCTTTCTTCCCATCAGGCTCTCGGCAAACTCCTTCAGACCTGCGGTGCGCTCCTCAGGAAGTCCCAGGGTTGTGAGCTGTGAGAGGGCACGCTCAAAGCGCAGTGAGATCTGCTGCTCGGTAAGGCGCGGAATGTCGAGCTTGTCATAGACGGCCCTTACGCGCGAAATCTTCTCCTGCGCACTGAGGCTCTTGTCGGTGTGGGTCGAGCGCAGAATCTCGCGGTCGGCCTCGTCGGCGTGGCTCATGGCCGTAATCATCAGGAAGGTCTTCTTACCCTCCAGAATATCTCCTCCGATGGGCTTGCCGAGGCGCTCGTCGCCATAGCTGTCTAATAGATCGTCTTGCAGCTGGAAGGCCAGACCCAGCTCGATGGCATATTTGTAGAGCTTGCGGGCATCAGCCTCCGAGGCACCGCCAATCAGGGCACCAATCATGGCCGAGCCGGCCAGCAGCACCGAGGTCTTGAGCTCGATCATGTGCATATACTCCACCACGCTCACCTTCTGGCGCGTCTCGAAATCCATATCGTACTGCTGACCCTCGCAGACCCCTACGGCCATCGTGTTGAAGACCTCCATCACGCGCCCCAAGAGGTGGGCCGGAGTGCCGCACAAGAGTCGGTAGGCGGTAATCAACATCGCATCACCCGACAGGATGGCGACATTCTCGCCCCAGCGGGCAGCAACCGAGGGCTTGCCACGACGCATCGGCGAGTGGTCCATGATATCGTCATGCAGCAGCGTGAAGTTATGGAACACCTCGACAGCCGCTGCAGCACTCAGGGCCGACTTGTGGCCCTCGGAGAAGGCCTCGCACGAGAGCAACAACAGCAAGGGGCGCAGACGCTTACCTCCGCCCGAGAGCGAGTACTCGATGGGGGCATAGAGCAGTTCGGGCTCCTGGGGGAGCTCCAACTGGGCCAGATAATTCTCAAAAATCTCCAACAATTGGTCGTTACTTTGCATACGCTTTGGGTTTTATGCTCAAATATTTCTCAAAAATAAGAAAAAAGTTTGGAACAACCGAATATTTATAATAACTTTACGAGAAATTTATAAGAAAAATGTTACGCGTCAAATCAAAATCAGATAATAACCTAATATTAACCAACAGTAAACACACCATGAAAAAACTAGCAATCGGCATCGACATCGGAGGTATCAATACCGCCTTTGGTCTGGTAGACGAAAATGGCGACCTCTATGCCGAATCGGTTATTTCTACCAAAAAGTATCCCCTCTTTGAGGACTACACCTCCTATGTAAAAGACCTCTGCGAGGCCCTTCATACGATGGCTAACAGCCTCTCATTCGAGTATGAATTGGTCGGCATCGGTATCGGTGCCCCCAACGCCAACTACCACCTTGGAACCATCGAGAAGCCCGCTAACCTCTGGAAGTTCCCCTCCACGGAGCAGAACCCCGACGAGGAGCGCCGCATCTTCCACCTGGCCGACGATATCAAAGCCCAGTTCCCCGGAGTTGAGGTGCTGATGACCAACGACGCCAACGCCGCTACCATCGGTGAGATGGTCTATGGTAACGCCAAGGGTATGAAGGACTTCATCATGATTACCCTCGGTACGGGTCTCGGCTCGGGCTTCGTCGCCAATGGCGAGATGATCTATGGCCATGACGGCTTTGCCGGTGAGTTCGGCCACGTTATTGTGGAGCGTGGTGGTCGTGAGTGCGGCTGCGGTCGTAAGGGCTGCCTCGAGGCTTACGTCTCGGCTACGGGTATCAAACGTACGGCCTTCGATTTGATGGCTAAGATGAACGAGCCCAGCGAGTTGCGCGATATCGCCTTTGCCGATTTCGACGCTTCGATGATCTCAACCGCCGCTGCCAAGGGCGACAAAGTAGCCCTCGAGGCCTTCCGCTACACCGGTGAGATGCTGGGTCGTGCTCTGGCTGACATCGTGACGGTAACCTCGCCTGAGGCCATCTTCCTCTTCGGTGGTCTGGCCAAGGCCGGCAAGCTCATCTTCGAGCCCACGCAGTGGTACATGGAGGAGAATATGCTGGGCGTATTCAAGAATAAAGTGAAGCTCCTGCCGAGCGGTATTCAGGGTAAGAATGCGGCTATCTTGGGAGCGTCGGCCTTGATCTGGCAAAATTCTTAATTTTATAGGGCATATTTTGCACCTCAATCAATCCCCCGAAAGGGTACGCTTTAGTACAACCCTTCCGGGGGATTTTCATGTCTGCACATAATCTGCCCTATAAAATTAAGAATTGCTTTAATTAGAAGCTGTTTGAAAATTATTCAAATATTTTGTTAAGCATCAATTTGCAG
>CAYRPL010000085.1:0-7290 GCA_964426045.1 uncultured Alistipes sp.
CGTTCAAGCAGGGGGGTATGACCCTCGTGTCACTCGCCTCGGCCATTGTGCTGCTGGGCGTGCTGACGGCTTATATCCTCCACTTGGTGACGGGTGTCGATATTCCGACGATGGTCGGCATCTTGTCGGGAGCCGTGACCAACACCCCGGGTTTGGGTGCCGCCCAGCAGGCCTACGCCGATGCTACGGGTATCAACGATCCCAACATCGCCCTCGGTTATGCCGTGGCCTATCCGCTGGGTGTGGTAGGTATCATCCTCTCGATGTTGCTGCTGCGCTACCTGCTGCGCATCAACTTCAAGCACGAGGATGAGGGTCTGAAGGCTATCAGCGACGAGAATAAGATGCCCGAAAAGGTATCGTTAGAGTTTGCCAACGACACCCTTGAGGGGAAGACCGTGGGGTATGTGCGCCGTCTGGTCAAGCGCTCGTTTGTTATCTCGCGCATCCTGCATGCCGACGGATCGATTACCATTGCCGAGTCGGAGAGTGTGCTGCACATGGGCGACCGCCTGCTGATTATCAGCTCACCCGAGGATATGCCCGCCGTCATCGCCTTCCTGGGCCATAAGGTCGAGATGACCGACGAGGAGTGGGGCAAAAACCTGCCCAACTCTGAGTTGGTGTCGCGTCGTATTCTGATTACCCGCTCGAACATCAACGGCAAGCGCTTTGCCGACCTCAAACTCCGCACCCGCTTCGGCATCAACATCACCCGCGTAAACCGTGCCGGTGTGGACCTGATTCCCTACCAGAGCATGGAGCTCCAGATTGGTGACCGCGTGATGGTGGTGGGTACCCTCAAGTCCATCGAGAAGGTCGAGGCACTGCTCGGCAACTCGCTCAAGAAACTCAACCAGCCCAACCTGATTACCATCTTTATCGGTATCGCGCTGGGTGTGCTCTTAGGCTCGATTCCCTTGATGAACGTGCCGCAGCCCGTAAAGTTAGGTCTGGCCGGAGGTCCCCTGATTATCGCCATCCTGATCGGCCGCTTCGGCCCTCACTTCCACCTGGTGACCTATACGACGATGAGTGCCAACCTGATGCTGCGTGAGGTGGGTATCGCCCTCTTCCTGGCGGCCGTAGGTATCGGTGCCGGTGACGGATTCATCTCGACCATTGCCGAGGGCGGCTGGCGCTGGATTGGCTATGGTGCCATCATCACCATCCTCCCGCTTCTTGTAGTCGGCATCTTCGCCCGTGTGGTGCTGAAGCTGAACTACTATACGCTGATGGGTCTGATGGCCGGCGGTATGACCGACCCTCCGGCCCTGGCCTATGCCACCTCGACGGCCAACAACGATATGCCCGCCATCAGCTACGCCACGGTCTATCCCGTCGTGATGTTCCTGCGCGTATTGACCGCCCAATTATTTATATTATTTGGTCTGTAGGCTACCGAGGGCAGTAGAGTAGACAGATGCGAACAGAAAACCGAACAGGCGTAGGGCTTGTTCGGTTTTTTTGTGGGCAGCGCAGGTTGTTTAGGGTTTTGTTGGAATGAGTTTAAAGAGGTTAAGGAATTTAAGGATACTATTCTCCCTAAATTCCTTAATCTCATTAACTTCCTTAAATTCCTTATTTATTCTCTTGCCCCTCTGTTTTCCGGCACAACATCCCGAGCTGTAAAGCAAAAGAATAGGACCGTCGTTACGACGGCGACGGTTTTTGATTTGGGTCGTAACGACCCTTCTATTTTTCCGGCACAACATCCCGAGCTGCAAAGCAAAAGAACAGAAACCCCGTTACAAAAGCGACGGTTTTTGATTTTAGAGGAGCAGATTTGTTCTTAAAGAAGGATGGCTCGGATGGGCTGTACCGACGTACTGCCCATTCGAACCATCCGACTGCAAGGACAAATGTGCCCTATAAAATCGAAAAGATTTGGGCTTAGAAGAGGCCAGCTGCAACGCTCGGCTCCAAAAACAACGATGGGCTGTACCGAAGTACTGCCCATTGTTGCTTTTTAGAGTTAGCGGCCGCAGATGACCTCTTATCACCCCAAATTATTTGGTGGGGCGCATGATAACGGTCGTCACATTCCCCGAGCTCAGGAGCTTACCGGCCAGGGCTTTCACGTCGTCGGCCGTAATCGACTTGAGGGTCTGCTCGAAGTCGTTTACATAGTCCAGACCCGTTGCGTGGTACTCGGTCAGGTAGCCGAGCCAATCGGCATTCTGCTCCAAGGTACCCTTCTGGTGCTTGAGCAGGAACTCGCGGGTCTTCTCGATATTCTCGGCATCGGGACCATTGAGGTAGATCTTGGCCAGCTCGGCAAGAATCGTAGCCACCACATGGTCGGCCTGACGCTCGTTGGTATCGCAACCTACCTGTACGAAGAACTCCTCGGTGGGGAAGTAGTCAATCGAACCCGAGGCGCCAATGGTGTAGGTGGCACCCATCTGCTCGCGAACTACCTCGCGATAGCGGCTCGACATAGCCTCGGAGAGCAGACGCATGGTCAGCTTGTTCTTCAGCGTGTAGGCCACGTCGCCCGAAATACCTACAAAGAGGCTTACCTTGGGCTGCTGCATGGCCACATTGAAGTCCTTCTTAACCTTACCCTTCACCAAGTAGCGGGCGTCGTCTACCATCTTCAGTTTGGCCGAAGTGGTGGGAATCGAACCGATATACTTCTCAACCAGCGGCTTCAGGGCCTCGACATCGACATTACCGATGAAGGTGAATACGAACTCGTTGGCATCGGGGAAGAGCTGTGCGTTGATGGCCTCAAGACGCTCGAACTTCACCTTATCCAGCAGCTCGGCCGAGATAATCTGCGAACGAGGATTACCGCCATAGAGGGTGCCGATAAGCTCCTTCTGGAAGAGGTAGTCGGGGTTCGTGTTCATGTTCACCAGGTAGTTCTTGTACTGGTTGTAGAAGGTCTGGAAGTCACCCTCATCATAGCGGGGAGCCGTGAAGTTCAGGTATACGAGCTGCAAGAGCGTCTCGATATCCTTGGGCGACGACGAACCACGCAGGCCCTGCGTAAACTGACGCACAAAGGGCGTGAGGTTTACATTCTTACCCGAGAGCTGCTTCTGAAGCTCTACGGCCGAGAACTTCGAGACACCCATCATACCACGCAGCGTGGGCAGCATCTGCTCGGCAATCGAGGCCTCGTCGGCATCGGCAATCGAGGCCGAACCACCCTCACCACGGGCCGAGAAGATCACCTCGTCAGCCTTGAAGGTGGTGGGCTTCACCACAATCTTGGTTCCGTTCTCGAGGGTCCACTCGATGGTACCCATCTTCTCGTTCTTCACCTCCTTCTTCACGGGCGAACCGGCCAGCGGAGCATCCTCGGCTACCAGGGGCTCGATAACGGTGTTGTCGGTGTAGGGCTCAACAGCCTCGGCAGGCAGCGCCGAAATCTGCTGCAAGAGGGCCAAAACAACCTCCTCGGTGGGGTTCTGCAGACCCTCGCGAGCGGGAGCATTGATGGTTACCACGCGGTTGTGGTCGGTGATAAGCTGCTGCAGACGGGAATTTACCATATCGAGGTTGATCATCTCCAGGAGCTGCGAATCAATCTGGAACTCGGTCTCGGCGTCGGGAATCGGCGTGTTGAGACGGAAGTTATCCATGTAGCGCTGCACGTAGAAGGCATGCATATTGTCGTTGCGGTTGGCGTACTGACGCTCGATCTGAGCCTTCAGGTCGGCCTTGGCACGCTCAAACTCACCAAAGGTGAAGCCGTGGCGACGCATACGCTCCAACTCAACCAACGCAGCAGCAAAGCCCTGGGTCAGCTCACCATCCTTGGTCGTCACACCCAGCATGGCGGTCTCGAGCGTAGGCATGATACCCACCGAGCCGTTGTAGAGGTAGGCACCCAGGAAGGGAGCATCAGGCTTCATGGTAATCTCCTCCAGACGAGCATTGGCCATCGTTGCCAGGTAGTTGTCGATCATGCTGACCAGCGCAGCCATCAGGGTCGAGTTCACAGCCTTGGGGAACGAGGGGTGCTTGATGTAGAGGGTAGCCTGCGAGCGCTGCATCTCGGGATCGGTGAAGATCGAGACGATGGGCTCCTGGTTGTCGGGAATCATAATCTCCTCCTTCTGTGCAGCACCGGCGGGCGATACGGGTACGTCGGCCATCAGCTTGCGGAGTTTCTGCTCAATCTGGTCTACGTCGATGTCACCTACTACGATGAAGGTCATCAACTCGGGGCGATACCACTTCTCATAGAAGTTGCGGATAGCCGAGTGGGGGAACGAAGCTAAGAAGTCGAGGTGACCAATCAGGTTACGCTCGGCATAGCGGGTACCCTTACCCAGCGACTCGATGAGCTTCATCGAGGCACGACGCTGGGCACCGTCGGTGGTGCGCAGCTCCTCCATAATTACACCACGCTCCGAGTCGATCTCCTTGCCCTCGAGGGCGATGAAGTGCGACCAGTCGTGCAGAATCATCAGCATTGAATCCACAACGCCCTCACGCAGCTCACCGCCACGCTTCACCGGTACGTCGTTCAGCTGATAGAAGGTGTAGTCCCAGCTCGTGGCAGCGTTCAGATTGCGACCAAAGGCCACACCAATCTTCTCGCAGTACTCGATAAGCTGCTTGCCGGGCAGGTTCTTGGTGCCGTTGAAGGCCATGTGCTCCAGGAAGTGGGCCAGACCCTGCTGGTCGTCATCCTCCTGGATGGCTCCCACGTCGTAGACAATCCAGAAATTGGCCAAATCCTTCGGCTTTTCGTTGTGACGGATGTAGTAGCGCATACCATTGTCCAAAAGACCGATGCGCACCGCCTGATCGTTGGGGATGGGCTGCATCATGGGGTTCTCACCCTGCTCCTGCGCCCAAGCACCCATCGCTGCCACCAAGACAACGATACTTACCAGAAATCTTTTCATAGTGCTCTTTTTTAATTGGTTATATTTGTTTTATCTGTTTTATCTGTTTTGTTCCTCTTCGTCGCTTCAGAAAAAATCCGAAATTTTGAATTCTGAATTTTGAATTTTTAATTAACCAAACTATTCCTCTTCGCGATACTCGATGATATCGCCCGGCTGGCACTGCAATTCGCGGCAGATTGCCTCCAAGGTCGAGAAGCGAATGGCTCGGGCCTTGCCGTTTTTGAGAATCGAGAGGTTAGCCGGTGTGATATCCACCCGCTCCGAAAGCTCGCCCAGCGACATCTTGCGCTTGGCCATCATTACATCTATATTGATTATTATCGCCATATCGAAATCCCCCCCCCGAGATGTGTAATTGTTTCCTTCATAATGCTTTGCATCGTTTATTTGGTGTAAAACATCAGATTGTCAGTTTCTGCTCCTCGCTCAGGCGCGAACCCACCGAAAAGATCTCGGAAGCAAAGACAATCAACAGACCCAGCATGGCGGTCGTGTAGTCGGGAATCACACGCGCAAAGGCCTCGGGCATACTGCCGCTTGCCAAGCCCACCATCTTATGACCCAGGTGGAGCACCATCCACTCGATGCCGACACTGATCAGAATGAATCCTCCGATAAGACGCATATAGAGTATATTCTTGGCAGGCAGCGGTCGCTGGTCACGAATCGAACAACGCATCGAGTTGATAATAAGGGCCATCAGTACGATGATTGCCAGCCAAAGAGTCATCGACAGGAAGTTGAGCAGGAAGATAGTCAGCGAATGGTGATTCAGCTGCTCGACAAGTCCTTCGGCGGCCTGCTCACAATTGACCCGAATGGTGGCAAAGGCCTCAAAGGGGGTCAGCTGAATCGAGATATGCTCGTCGGCCTGCGCAATTGCATCGGGCAGGTGGTTGAGCGGCAGGGGACGTACCCCGACCATATAGAACTGCTCACGGTCAAAGGAGCGGGCCTCCAGGCTGCCCAATTTGTAGCCGTTGTTGAGCCCGATTCGCCATAGGGGCAGGAAGCTGCAGGCAAAAGCCATGGCCAGCAGCAAAAAGTAGCCGATATAGATCAGCGTCAGGCGACGATTCAGGGCTCTCTTCTCGTGGTTTTCCATTCCAAGGATTCTTTTAGGTTTGTTATTCGGGTGCAAAGATAGCCAAAATCTCCGAAAAACAAATAAAATTTATTGTTTTTCGATAATTTTTCTGCTTTTGCAAAACCTAACGGTATAAAAATACAAAAAAATTTTCTATTTTTGTCGTACAGTAAACAAAAAAAACAATGGCAGAAAAGACAACCTATACTTTTCGCGTCGATCCCCAATGGGTCGATTTTACGATGCGAGCCTCCATATCGGCCCTTACGAATGCCGTCTTGGGGGTAGCCGGAACCGATGCCCAAAGAAAGGGATTTGGCACCGATACCTTAAATAAAGAGAACTATTCGTGGGTGTTGCTGCGTATGGCCGTCGAGTATGACCGACGCCCCGAGCAGTACACCGACCTAAGAATTACTACCTGGGTGAGCGACTACGGCCGCATGATGTCTACCCGTAACTTTACCCTCGAGGATGGCGAGGGGCGGGAGATTGGGCGTGTAGTGACCCAATGGTGCATGATTGACCTCACGACCCGTCGTCCGATTGACCTCACGACCCCCGCTGTGGCCGAGAACAACAGCCGCCACATTGTCGATTGCCCCTCGCCGACCGAGCCTCCGCGTCGTCTGGGTGCTGTGGAGCCGACCGATCGGGTAGAGCGTGATGTGGTCTACAGCGATATCGACTTCAACCGCCATGTCAATACGTTGCGCTATATCGACATGATGCTCGACCGATTGCCCATCGAGAGCTTCATAGAGGAGCGTCCTCTGCGTCTGGATTTGAACTTCCTGCATGAGTGCCGCTATGGCCAGCGTCTTGAGATTGGCCACCGCCGCAACGAGAAGTGCGACCTTTTTGAGATTTCGAGCGAAGGGATCGCTGCTGTGCGTGCCCGCTTGGAGTGGCGATAGGAAAATTTACAATTAAAGATATATTGGGAGCGGGCCTATGCGCACCCTCCCCAGTAAAGTAATAAATTTATGAAACGACATTTATGGATTCTGGGAGCCGCATTGACTTTGGCGGCGTGTGGAGGCGGCGAGGAGCTGACCCCCGAGGGTGTACTGCCGACCCTGCCCGAACTGCCCGAGATTACGGAAAACGAGGAGCTTGCTGTGGTAAACGATGTACTCTCGGTAGTCGAGGACACCTACTTTGCCCGCTACTGCCTGGTACGTTTTGATACGAATGGTGACGGTATGCTCTCGATGGCCGAGGCCGAGCGTGTTGAGCGTATTGTGCGTGACGAGGATCCCGCAGAGTTGCAGGAGGACCACGCCTGGTTTACCTCGATGCAGGGCATCGAGTACTTTAAGAACCTTCGGG
>CAYRPL010000086.1:0-7244 GCA_964426045.1 uncultured Alistipes sp.
GGTTATCACCCTTGCGGGCAATCTTGTCAATCTCGTCGATAAAGACAATGCCTCGCTCGGCCTGCTTGATGTCGTAGTCGGCCACCTGCAACAGACGCGAAAGAATCGACTCCACATCCTCGCCCACATAGCCCGCCTCGGTCAGCACCGTGGCATCGACAATCGTGAAGGGAACCTTCAGCATGCGGGCAATCGTGCGGGCCATCAGGGTCTTACCCGTTCCGGTGGGGCCTACGAGCACGATGTTCGACTTGTCTAACTCTATAGCATCCTCCTCCTTGCTCTTCGCCTGACCGTGCAGCAGACGCTTGTAGTGGTTATAGACCGCCACCGACAGGTAGCGCTTGGCCTCCTCCTGACCGATGACGTAGCGATCCAGTGCCTCCTTCATCTCCCAGGGTTTCATCAGCTCCTGCTGCTCGAAGGGGAGTTTTTCGCTTCGTTGGCGCTTCATCTCGCCAATCATCTCGTGGCCACGCTCGAGGCATGAGTCGCAGATGTTGCAGCCTCCCTCGCCCCGAAAGAGGATGCCGACCTCCTTGCGGGTGGCACCGCAGAACGAGCAGCGCTCCTGCTGCGAGTTGTCGTTACTCTTTCTGTGCGTCATCGTTTACCACTTCACGTTTGGTTAATACCTGGTCAATCAGGCCGTAGGCCTTGGCCTCGGCTGCCGAGAGCCAATAGTCACGGTCGGCATCGCGCTCGATCTGCTCGTAGCTTACCCCCGAGTGATGCGAGAGAATCTCATAGAGCTCACGCTTGGTCTTCTGAATCTCACGGGCCGTAATCTCGATATCCGAGGCCTGACCCTGTACGCCACCCAGCGGCTGGTGAATCATCACACGCGAGTGGGGGAGGGCCGAGCGCTTGCCGGCGGCTCCGGCCGTCAGCAGCACAGCACCCATCGAGGCGGCAAGGCCCGTGCAGATGGTTGCCACATCGCAACTTACCAGCTGCATCGTGTCGTAGATACCCAGACCGGCCGTTACCGAACCACCGGGCGAGTTGATGTAGATTTGGATGTCGCGGTCGGGGGCTGCCGTCTCGAGGAAGAGCAGCTGGGCCTGGATGATGTTGGCGGCATCGTCATAGATGGGGGCTCCGAGGAAGATGATGCGATCCATCATCAGGCGCGAGAATACATCCATCTGCGCCACATTCAACTGGCGCTCCTCGATAATGGTGGGCGAGACATATCCGGTGGCCACCGATTGGAATTGGTGCAACTTCAGGCTGCTGATTCCGCAGTGCCCTCGGGCATATTTTTCAAACTCGGTCATAGTGCGTTATCTGATTGGTATAAAATCGGGCTCTGCAGCCTTATGCCCGCAAAGCCCGAAAGATTTGTTAAAGCGATCTTTTTAGATCTCCTTGGCCAGCTTGGCGAAGTCGTCGGCCGAAACAGCCTTCTCGGTCACCTTCACCTTGCCCTTCACAGCCTCAACGACCTTCACCTCGTAGAGCTTCTCGTAGATCTTCTGCGACTGCTCCTTGTCCTGCATCAGGCGCTTGGCGAAGTCCTCGAGCATCTCGGCAGGTGCCGAAGGCATACCATACTGGGCGTACTGGGCGGCGGCAAACGACTTGGCCTCCTCCATAGCCTCCTCGGCCGTTACGCTCAGGTTCTCAGCCTTGATGAAGTGGCGCTGCAGGTAGTTCCAGGTGAACATCTGCAGGAAGCCCTCGAAGTCCTTCTCGATATCCTCCTTCGTAAACTTGCCCTCGTTGATGACATAGAGCCAGCGCTTGAGGAACTCGGCAGGCATCGGCAGAGCAGCCTTCTCCAAGAGGAAGTTGCGCACCTGCAGCGTGAAGAGGTAGTCGCTCTCACGACGCAGCTCCGTGGCAATCTGCTCGTCGATGAAGGCATCCATCGAGGCCTCGTCGGTTACATTGCCGGCGGGGAAGGCCAT
Organism: uncultured Alistipes sp.; assembly: GCA_964426045.1. Classification (GTDB taxonomy): domain Bacteria; phylum Bacteroidota; class Bacteroidia; order Bacteroidales; family Rikenellaceae; genus Alistipes. The sequence goes on from CAYRPL010000086.1 coordinate 1,914, forward strand.
CTTGAAGAACTCCTCCGTGAGCTCGGGATCGGCAAACTGACGAATCTTCGTAATCTCCAGCTCGAACTCGGGCTTGATACCCTCCAGCTCGTTCTCCGTTACCTGCAGAATCGAGGCGCGCTGCGAAGCCGACTTGTAGAGCTCGTTGATGTTTACCTGCATCTTGGCACCCACCTTCTTGCCGATGAAGGGCTTGCGCTCCTCGTCGTTCATCGAAATCAGACCTACATAGGCCTCCTCGATGCGCATATCGCCGTTGTCGAGCGTTACGCTCAGGGCCTCGTCCTTCTTCACCTTCTCAACCTCCACCAGGCGGCCGTAGCGGCGCAGGAAGTTCGAGCGGTAGTCAGCGTGCATCTTCTTGTCAATCTTGATGGTCGAGTAGGTCAGCTTGTCCTTCTGCGAGAGCTCGAGCTTCACCTCGGGAGCCACACCGCACTCGAACATGAACTCAAACTCAGTGTTGTTCTCAAAGTCAAAGGCACCCTGCTCCTCCGAGGGAATCACGTCGCCCACATAGTCGATGTTCTCCTTCTGCAGGTACTCGAATACGGCATTCGAGGCGGTGCGGTAGGACTGCTCGGCTACCATGCCCTTGCCATACATCTTGCGCACGATGCCCATCGGAACCATACCGGGGCGGAATCCGGGGATGTTTGCCTTGCGCTTGTACTCGCGCAGGGCCTTCTCTACGGCCTCGCCGTAATCCTGCTCACCCACCGTAACCTTGATGAGGAGCGTCTGCTGCTCGCGTTGTTCTTTTACGATATTCATCTGAATCGAAATTTTATAATATTACTCTATTTTCTTCGTTTTGAGCCCGCAAAGGTATAAAAAAGTGTCGAATTTTCAAAATATTAGCCGCAATCTTTTCTATTCTTTCCGATTTCTTTTGGCAACCCCTTCCGAGGCAAATCAGCTTAAGGAGCGGAAGTGCTCGTCGATATACTTCTGGAAACCGGCGCGGTAGTTGTCGCCGATGGGCAGATACTCCTCGTCGGAGACGTAGACACGCCCCTTGGCGTAGCTGGTTATGAGCTTCAGATTGACGATGAACGAGCGGTGGATGCGCATAAAACTATCCGAGGGGAGGGCTGCCTCCATATTCTTGAGGCGGAAGAGGGTCATGATGGTCGAGCCGTCGGTCAGGTGCAGGCGTACATACTCGCCCTCGCTCTCGATGTAGAGAATCTCGGCAATGCGTACCAGCGAGGTCTTATAGTCGGCTTTGATGCTCAGGTATTCGGGGTTCTCGGGCAGCGCCTCGGCCTCGATGGTCTGCTCTTCGGTCTCGGGTTGTCGGTGCGAGAGGGCCAGGAGCTCGAAGAGCGACGAAGCCTTCTTGACCGAGCGCTGGAACTCCTTGAGCGAGAAGGGCTTCAGTAGGTAGTCCACGGCATCGAGGCGGAACCCCTCGAGGGCATATTCCGAGTAGGCCGTTGTAAAGATAACCAGGTGTTTGTGCTCCAATTCGCGCACAAAGTCCAGGCCGTTGAGGTCGGGCATGTTGATATCCACAAAGATCAAATCGACGCTCTCGGCAGCCAGAAAGTCGCGGGCTGCGAGGGCATTGCTGAAGCTGCCGCAGAGCTCCAGCGAGGGGCTCTTGGCAATATAGCTCTTAATCTGTCGAAGAGCCAGGGGCTCGTCGTCAATGGCGATGCAGCGCATCGGTTCGGTCAGGTTCATCATCAAAGTACGGGTATTTTCAGTTCTACAACGTAGGCCTCCGCTTCATTGCGTATTTTGAGCGAGTAGCAGTCGGGACCATAGATCAGATCCAGACGCTTACGCACGTTTTTCAGGCCGATACCGGGTTTGTGATCCGGACTCTGGGGGCGTCGGCTGTTGGCGATAGTGCAGCACAGCTCCCGCTTCCCCGTGAGTTCAACCCCGACATGGATAAAGGAGTGGTGGTTGCCCGAGACACCGTGTTTGAAGGCGTTCTCGATAAAGACAATCAGCAGCAGGGGCGGAATCTTCACCCTGCGGGCCTCCTCCCCGGGGTAGTCGATGCGGATATCCAACTCCTCGGCGTAGCGAATCTGCATCAGACGTGCATAGTTCTCCACAAAGAGCATATCCTGCTCGAGCGAGATACGCTCCTGCCCCGACTCGTAGAGCACATAACGCATCATCTTTGAGAGTTCGATGACAGCCCTCTGTGCCTCCTGCGTGTCGATATCAATCAGCGAGTGGATGTTGTTGAGCGTATTCATGAAGAAGTGGGGGTTGATCTGGTACTTCAGGTAGTCGATTTCGGCCTGCAGGCTCTCCTGCCTCAGGGCGATAATCTCCTGCTCGTCGCGTATCTTCTGGTAGAGTAGTTTGATCATCGAGTTGGCCGAAATCATAAACAATCCCAGCAGGATGTTCCATTGGAGCGCCAGGTCGGTAAACGAGGCCTTGCGGTTCTCGATCATCGTCTCGATGTCCGAGGCGTTGTGCATCAGATAGCGCTCGTAGCCATCGACAATACCGAAGATAATGGTGATGACAACCAGGCTGTAGAGGATGTAGGAGATGTAGCGCTGGCGCAGCAGCAGACGTGGAGCCAGCAGGAAATTGTTGATGACAAAGAGTATCAGGTAGGGCGAAATCTTTCGCCACGAGATGAGGATGTTGGTCAGATTGACATGCTCCTCACCCAGCATCTTCGGAGCCATAATCGGGGTGAGAATCACACTCGACCAGAGCAACAGATAGATCAGGTTTTCGCCAATGCGTTGTTTTTTTATCGTCTGCATAGATGCCTCTACAAATTTTCAATCAGTTCTTTGAGCGTAAGGGGGCGGTACAAGCCCTCGTGGCGGGCATAGAGCCGGTGCTCCATGCCGTTGGTGAGCATCATAAAGTCGGCGCCCAGCACCGAGTTGTAGCGCACCACCTGGTCTAAGGTCTGCTGCGAGAGTGCCACTTCGGGGGCCTTGCACTCCACCAGCAGCCGAGGCCTGCACCCGCAATCAACCACCACCACATCGGCCCGCTGGGGCTGCCCGTTCAGCGGTATGGGGTACTCCTCGACAATGCGCTGCTGTTCGATGCCCTCCCCCTCGAGCCACGCCACCACATGGCGGCGCACCCACTCCTCGGGGGTGAGCTCCAGCCACCCGCGGCGCAGATGCAGCACCTGAATTTGCTCTCCAACCTTGCGGGCAGAGAGTTTGATGGGCGGAAAATTGAGTCTGGGCCACTCGCTCATAGGCGGTTTTTGCATTTTTTTTACTACCTTTGGTGCAAATATACAACTTTAAGATGAAAATTCGCACACTTCTTTCGGGGATATTTCTAATTTGGGGTCTTGCGGCTTTTGGGCAGGAGCGCGATTTTAAGGGGGCAACGACTCAGTTCGAGCCTGTGCGTGCCCGCCTGGTACCTACGGCCAAACGCGACTCGGTCGACAGCTACTGCCGAGAGCTGAATTGGAAACCTGCGGCCGACTCAGAAGGGGCCTTTGTGACACGCGGCTCGGTGCCCTTTGCCTGGAACAATCGCCAGGTGCTGCTGCGCATCGCCTCGGCACCTGCGGGCTATACGCTCCAAATTGGTGGCCGAAAGGTGGGCGAGAGCTCCACGGGGGCCCTGCCCATGGAGTTTAATCTTACGAAATACCTCACTCCCGGGCAGAGCTTTACCCTCGAACTGACCCCCTATGGGGCGAACCACCCGCACCGACAGTTGGAAGATTTCCGCCAGGCCGATTCGCTCGGCCTTACGGAGCTTATCTCACAGCCCACCATCCGTGTGCGTGAGCTCTTTACCCGTACCCGACGTACCGAGGGCGGCTATCTGGGCGAGGTGGGCGTAGTCGTAAAGTGCGATGCCCTGAACGAGAAGTCGGCCCGCATCCGCTATGAACTGATTGACACGGCCGGTGTGGTCGTAAAGCAGGGCTTTAGCGATGTGCGCCTTCGGATGCGTGGTGAGGATACCCTGCGCTTTGTCTATGCCGTACCGCAGCACCTGCTTTGGTCGCCCGATTCGCCCCTGCACTATCGCCTGCGTCTCTCGACCCAGACTTTAGGTCGCTATACCGAGTATCTGAACCTGCCCGTGGCCTTCCGTCAGGTCGAGTTGGTTGAGGGGGTGCTCCACATCAACGGCAAACCCCTTGCGATGCAGCCCCATCGGGTTGATAAACCGCTGACAAAAGAGGAGTTGCAGCAAATCAAGGCCGAGGGTTGCCAACTGCTACTGCCCCTGCCGGGCTGCTCGACCGAGGAGCTCTATGAGCTGGCCGACCAGGTGGGCCTCTGCGTGGTGGCTCAAAGCCCCCTCTGCACAGAGAAGTCGGGCACGGCTCGCACCCGAAACGGAAATCCTACGAACGACCCGACAAGGGTCTCGGAGTACCTGGTACGCACCCAATCTGCCTACTTCCTGACCCAGCGCCACCCCTCGGTTGTGGCCCTGAACCTGGCCCATAAATCGGCCAACGGCATCGCCCTCTATGAGAGCTATCTGGCTCTGAAACGGATAGCCCACGGCTTGCCGATTGTATACACGGATGCGGCCGGCGAGTGGAACGATGATAAATTAGGAATTAGGAATTAGGAATTAGGAATTAGGAATTAGGAATTAGGAATTAGTTTAATTAGAAAATTGTGAATTGTGAATCCTCTTATCTTCTCAGTCATTGCGAGGAGGGAGCATAAGCGACTGACGTGGCAATCTCCTACAAAACGGGACATCTTGCCGAATGAGTAATTTTAATTAGAAAATTGTGAATTGTGAATTGTGAATTGTGAATTGTGAATTATTTCTCTTACTGCCTCTTAAAGATAGAAACCCCAAAATAGAAGAGTATGGAAAAATTTGCTTGGTATGAGGATATGAATTGCGCTGTTACGGTGTGTGATACCGAGGGTGTGATTGTCTATCAGAACAAACCGGCCCGCGAACTCTACGCGGTGCACGGCAACTTAGTGGGAAAGAACCTCTTTCCCTGCCATAATCCCCACTCGCAGGCCATTATTCGACGTCTGCTGGAGGAGGGTTCGACCAACGCCTACACCATCGAGAAGAAGGGGGTCAAGAAGGTAATCTACCAATCGGCCTGGCGCAAGGAGGATGGCACGGTCGGAGGTCTTGTCGAGTTCTCGATGATTGTCCCCTTTGATATGCCACACCACATTCGCTCGTAAGGTAATTAGGAATTAGGAATTAGGAATTAGGAATTAGGAATTATTGGTGTCCGATAAAAAAATCCAAAGTGTAATAAATTGCCATTTCACACATCTACACACCTGCCCAAACCAATATTTTCGAATAACAAGCCCCCTCTTTTAATGCACAAGCTCTAAAACAGGCCAATTTTTATCGGACAGCCGC
>CAYRPL010000087.1:0-7234 GCA_964426045.1 uncultured Alistipes sp.
GTTGAACATCTCGGGAATTACAATCATCGGATAGTGGCAAGCCTCACCGATACCGAATGCAAGGTGGCCGGCCGAGCGACCCATGGCAGCCAGCACAAACCAGTTACCGCTGGTGCGGGCATCAACATAGACGGCACGGGCGATAACGGCTCCCTTGTCCTTAGCCGACTCATAACCAAACGTAGGCGTGCCCTTGGGCAGGGGAAGGTCGTTGTCGATGGTCTTGGGAACGTGGATGTTGGCAATGGGATACTTCTTGGCCTCCAGGAACTTGGCGATGCGGTTGGCGGTCGAAGCGGTGTCGTCACCACCTACGGTTACCAGCAGCTTGATGTTGTTCTGGATAAAGAAGTCGAGGTTGAAGTTCACCTCAAAGTCCTTGTCCGTGGGCTTGAAACGGCTCATCTGAAGGAACGAACCTCCCTGGTTGAAGATACCGTCAGCCATCGGGAAGTCGATATCCACAGTGCGGGGCGAGGGGTTAAACAAACCCGTATAGCCCTGGTGCAGACCAATAACACGGAAACCCTTCTGCAGGAAGGTCTTGGCAACCGAACCTACTACGGTGTTCATACCGGGGGCCGGACCACCGCCGGTCAAAATGGCAATTGCTTCTTTCATTGTTCTCTGTTTTTATAATTGCGTTAAACTTAACTCACTGAATGCTAACCTATTTAGAAACACCTACACCCTCTCAGACCTTTTCGACGAAAGAGTTGCGGCATTTCACGACCCAAAATTACGATAATTTTCCAAAATAAAAAAATTTAAAAAACAATTTATACAATAGTACACGCAAAATTTATAAGGTGCATTGAATATTAGCATCTTTTTCGTATCTTTGTCCTATGGCTTACAAATTCAGAATCGGACACGGATACGATGTCCATGCGCTGGCCGAGGGGTTGGACCTTTGGTTAGGAGGCGTAAAGATTGAACACTCAAAGGGCTGTGTGGCCCATTCGGATGGCGATGTAGCGATTCACGCCATCTGCGATGCCCTGCTCGGGGCTGCGGCGCTGGGTGATATCGGCAAGCTCTTTCCCGACACCTCGGCCGAATTTAAGGGCATAGACTCCAAAATTCTGCTCGGGCGTGTGGTGGAGGCCCTGAAAAGCGAGGGCTACCAAGTGGGAAATGTAGACTGCACGATTGCGATGCAGCGTCCCAAGTTGCGCCCCCACATCGACCGGATGCGTGAGGTATTGGCCTCGGTGATGGGCATCGAGGTCGATTGCCTGTCGATTAAGGCCACGACCACCGAGCACCTGGGTTTCGAGGGCCGCGAAGAGGGCGTTTCGACCCATGCCGTAGCATTGATTTACAAAGAGTAGAGAAGAATCATCCAAAGAAACAATTAAGAAAGAACAAAAAAATAGAGAAGTATGGGAGCAATCAGTCAGTTGGACCCGCAGTTGGTGTGGGAGCAGTTTGAGGCTATTACACGCGTACCCCGCCCCTCGAAGAGGGAGCAGAAGATTCACGACTACTTGGTCGCCTGGGCCAAGGAGCACGGATTTCAGTATCAGACCGACGAGATCGGCAATGTGGTGATTCGCAAGCCCGCAACCGCCGGTAAGGAGTCGCACCCCGCTGTGATTCTGCAATCGCACATGGATATGGTTTGCGAGAAGAACTCGGATGTGGAGTTTGATTTCGAGAACGACCCGATTCGCACCCGCATTGATGGCGAGTGGGTGAAGGCCGAGGGCACGACACTGGGTGCCGACTGCGGAATCGGCATGGCCGCAGCGCTGGCTGCCCTGCTGGACAACTCGCTCGAGCACCCCGCATTGGAGGCCCTCTTCACGGTGGATGAGGAGACGGGATTGACCGGAGCCTTTGAACTCGGTGAGGGGATGCTGACCGGAAAGTACCTTCTGAACCTCGACTCGGAGGATGAGGGCGAACTCTTCATCGGCTGTGCCGGAGGTGTCGATACGATTGCCACCTTCCACTATACCACGGAGCCTACCCCCCAGAACTACGCCTACTTCCGTGTCGATGTGGGTGACCTGCTGGGCGGACACTCGGGCGACGACATCGACAAGGGTCGTGTGAATGCCAACAAGACCGTGGCCCGTCTGCTGTGGGAGGGTATGCAGAGCTGCAACCTGCGCCTGAGCTACTTTGACGGCGGCAACCTGCGCAACGCCATTCCGCGCGAGGCCTACGCCATCTTTGGTGTGCCGATGGAGTATAAGAGCGACTTTGTGAAGCGCTACAACCTCTTTGCAGCCGACTTGGAGCAGGAGTTCAAGCACTGCGAGCCCAACTTCCGCATCAGTTTGAGCGAGATGCCGCAGGTGGAGCACTTCATCGACGAAAAGACCCAGCAGGGGCTGATCTACTCGTTAGTGGGCGTACCCAACGGTGTTGTAGCGATGTCGTTTGCTGTCAAGGGGCTGGTGGAGACCTCCACGAACCTCGCTTCGGTGAAGTTCGAGGGTGAGAATCGGATTGTTGTCACCACCTCGCAGCGCTCGTCGGTCGAGAGCGCCAAGACCTATGTATTGCAGATGGTCGAGTCGGTATTCACGCTGGCCGGAGCCGATGTAGCCCACTCGGACGGCTACCCGGGTTGGGCCCCCAATCCCGATTCGGAGTTGCTGCGCCTGACCGTCGAGAGCTACCGCGATCTGTTCCACACCGAGCCCAAGGTGCGTGCCATCCACGCCGGCTTAGAGTGCGGTTTGTTCCTTGAGAAGTACCCCGAGCTGGATATGGTGTCGTTTGGCCCCACGCTGCGTGGTGTCCACTCGCCCGACGAGCGCTTGGAGATTTCTACCGTGCGCAAGTTCTGGGATCTGATGGCCGAGGTGCTCAAGCGCCTCTAAACAGGAGGGCTGCATAAAGAGAGAAAAGGGGGTGAAATTTCACCTCCTTTTCTTTTCATTGGGCTTTATCGTGCCCACATATCGCATTACGACTTTCGGGGTCTGGAAGTTGAGAATTGTTTCGCCCGTGCGGTTCGAGATCTGAAACTCGACCAGGTAGTTTTCGCCTCGATCGGGGATGCGAAACGAGAGCTCCCAGCCCGAGGGTCGCTCAGTGAGCAGGTAGTCCTGAATCTCCATCGAATCGAAATTTTCGACCCCGACAAATGTTGTCAGCAGCTCCTCGACCGGCAGGTGAACCTCGACGTGCGCCTCATAGAGCGAGAAGTAGTAGTAGGCGTTGTATATCAGGTGGATGGAGCCGTCGGGAAAACGCTGCATCGAGTTGGGCCAAAAGGAGAAGGAGCGTGACTGCACCAGCGAATCGATGCAGTCGCGAAACTGCTCGGCACGGAGTGTGCGCCGCTCCTTGTGCGAGAGGTGACGCTGCTTAGGCTCGACCTCGAAAGTGTGCTCCCCCACCACCGTCGCAGGTTGCTGAGGTGGCACCACGGTCATCTGGGGTACGGAACTCGAGTCCGAGAGGCTCATCACGGGCACAAGTTCCCGCTGCTGGGCCACCACCGCACAGCACGGCAGCAGCCCCAGGAGCAGAAGTATATAGCGGCAGCGGTTCATCAGTAGAGTTGTGAGATGGTTCCGGTATACTGCACGGTGTTATACCAGGGATTTCGGATGGTCAGCACGGCACCGCCCACCTTCGAGGAGATATCGAAGGTAAAGGTGTAGGTCGAGGCCGAGAAGAGCGAGGTCTGGAAACTGACACTCCACCCCTCGGCCGTCTGCTCGGCCACATAGTTCTCGATGGTGGGGACTGTATAGTTGAGAATCGTCAGGTAGTAAGGGGGAACCAACCCCTTGATGTAGGGCAGGCAGATATCGACCGTCTCATCCCACAGGCCAACCGTAAAGTTGGGATTCGAGAGGATGCGCATCGAACCCGCCGGTTCACGCTGCATGGTCTGGGGGTTGAACTCCCAATTGCGTGACAGAATGAGCGAATCGACAAACTTTTCATACTTGGCCAACCGCTCGGCACGCCGCTTTTCGCGCACCTCACGACGCTCCTGCTTGGCCGAAGGGTCACGACGCGGCTCTCCATTCGTCCCCGCACCCGGCCCGCCAATAACTGCTACCGTTGCAATTGCCGCCAACAGCAACACAAATAAAAAGAGATACTTTTTCATAACTTTGAGAGATTGATTTTAACCTCCCAAAGCAAGAACAATACCAAATTAATGAGCAATGAGTAATTAGCAATTAGCAATTGATACACTCCTCCGGTGCTTCGCACCACCTCCCCTAACTTAGGGGAGGATTTAAAAGATCCCCACGGTCGCTACGCTTCCTCGGAATGACTGAAAGGATAAGAGAATACCACATTCCTAATTCCTAATTCCCAATTCCTAATTCCTAATTGCTAATTTCAAAAACTCTCCCGTGTAGCTTTCGGGGTTTTGGGCCACCTCGGCGGGGGTTCCCGTAGCGACGATGCGACCTCCGGCTCGCCCTCCCTCGGGGCCGATATCAATCAGATGGTCGGCCACCTTAATAACGTCGAGGTTGTGTTCGATGACGATGACCGTATTGCCCCTATCAACCAACTTGGCCAGCACATCGAGCAGCTGGCGGACATCCTCGAAATGAAGGCCCGTCGTAGGTTCATCGAGGATATAGAGGGTGCGGCCCGTATCTCGCTTCGAGAGCTCGGCCGAGAGTTTGATGCGCTGGCTCTCACCACCCGAGAGGGTTGTGCAGGGCTGACCTAAGGTAAGGTAGCCGAGGCCGACATCCTGGATGGCTTTCAGCTTCTGGTAGATGGTGGGGATATGCTCGAAGAACTCGACGGCCATATTGACCGTCATATTGAGTACATCGTCAATCGACTTGCCCTTATACTTCACCTCCAAGGTCTCGCGGTTATAGCGGTGACCGCCACAGGCCTTGCAGCGCACATAGACATCGGGCAGGAAGTTCATCTCGATAGTCTGGACACCCGCACCACGACACTCCTCACAGCGACCTCCCCGCACATTGAAGGAGAAGCGGCCCGCCTTAAAGCCTCGAATCTGGGCATCAGGGGTCTGCTCGAAGAGTTTTCGGATATCGGCAAAGACATTGGAGTAGGTGGCGGGGTTACTGCGGGGGGTACGCCCGATGGGCGATTGGTCCACGACCACCAACTTGTCGATATGCTCGTCGCCCTCGATGGAGTCGTAGGGCAAAACGGGGTCAAGCGAACGATAGAGCTTGCGGCTCAGGATGGGGCGCAGCGTACCATTGACGAGCGAAGATTTACCCGAGCCGCTGACTCCCGTTACGCAGATCAACTTGCCGAGCGGGAACTCGACATCTACCCCCTTGAGGTTGTTGCCGCGGGCCCCACGCAGCGTAAGGTACTCGCCACTCCCCTTGCGAATTGACTTAGGAAGCTCGATGCGACGACGACCGGTCAGGTAGTCGGCCGTAATGGTGTCGCTCTTCAGAATTTCATCATAGGTACCGGCGGCAACAATCTGCCCGCCACGGCGACCGGCCCGAGGTCCGACATCGACAATAAAGTCGGCCGAGCGCATCATATCCTCGTCGTGTTCGACCACAATCACCGAGTTGCCGGCATCACGCAGCCGCTTCAGGCTATCAATCAGGCGGCGGTTGTCGCGCTGATGCAGGCCGATGGAGGGCTCATCGAGGATGTAGAGGACATTGACCAATTTGGAGCCAATCTGCGTAGCTAAGCGGATGCGCTGGCTCTCACCACCCGAGAGGGTACGCGAGGCACGATTGAGTGACAAGTAACCTAAGCCCACCTCGACCAAAAAGCGCAGGCGCTCACGAATCTCCTTCAGAATCTCGGCCGCAATCAGCCGTTCGCGGGGATTCATCTGCTCCTCGACCCCCGCAATCCACTCCGAGAAGTCGAGAATCGACATCGCCGAGACCTCGGCAATATTTTTTCCGGCCACACGGAACTGCAACGACTCCTTCTTCAGGCGCGAGCCACCGCAGACCGAGCAGGGGCGGTAGGCCAGGAACTGACCACGCCACTTCTGGCCCCGCTTCGAATCTTCATCTTCGTTTCTTAGGATATACTCAGCCACACCCTCCCACGAGACGAGTTGCACGCCCGAGGAGTAGGAAAAATCGGAAAAATCGACCGTCACAGGCTCCGAATCACCATAGAGAATCGCATTCAGGGCCGCCTCCGAAAGGCTCTCAATCGGGGCATCGAGCGTAAAGTCGTAGCGGTGACCCAGCTGCTCGAGCATCGCAAAAAGGAGGTTCGAGCGCTGCTTGCCCAAGGGCTCGACAGCCCCTTCGGCAAGCGAGAGCTTAGGGTTAGGAATCAACTTCTCCATATCGAAGACCGCCTCCTCGCCCAGACCGTTACAGTGGGGGCAGGCCCCCTTGGGTGAGTTGAACGAGAAGGTGTGGGGGGCAGGGTTCTCGAAGGCAATTCCCGTCGTAGGACACATCAGGTGGAGCGAGTAGTAGCGGGCGGCCTCCGAACCGTAGTCGTAGACCGACATTGTGCCCTTGCCCTGACGCAGGGCTTCACGCAACGAGGTCATCAGGCGCTCACGAATATCACCCGCAATCTGCAGGCGGTCCACCACCAGGTCGATGGTGTGAATCTTATAGCGATCCAGGCGCATACCGGCCGAGAACTCTCGAATCTGGCCATCAATGCGGGCATAGAGGTAGCCCTTCTTTATCAGACTCTCGAAGAGTTCGCGGTAGTGTCCCTTGCGGCCCTGAACAATGGGCGAGAGGAGAGCTATTTTGCGCCCCGCAAAGTTTTCTAATATCAGGTCACAAATCTGCTCATCGGTGTAGTGGACCATCTCCTCACCCGTCATCGGAGAGTAGGCCCTGGAGGCTCGTGCATACAACAGACGCAGGAAGTCGTTAATCTCGGTCACGGTGCCCACCGTCGAGCGGGGATTCTTATTGGTGGTCTTCTGCTCGATGGCCACCACCGGACTGAGTCCCGTAATCTTATCGACATCGGGGCGCTCCATCGTACCCACGAACTGACGTGCATAGGTCGAGAGGGTCTCCATATAGCGGCGCTGCCCCTCGGCATAAATGGTATCAAAAGCCAACGACGACTTACCCGAACCCGAAAGGCCGGTGATGACCACCAACTTGTCGCGTGGAATGGTCAGGTCGATATTTTTGAGGTTGTGTACCCTCGCCCCCTGTATGACAATCTTATCCTCTTTCATCGCTCCAAAGGTACGAAATAATTCACAATTCACAATTCAGAATTCACAATTATTCTTTGGGGGCATTAGGGGCATTAGGGGTATAAGGGGTATAAGAAAATTGCTAAT
>CAYRPL010000088.1:0-7072 GCA_964426045.1 uncultured Alistipes sp.
GATTATCCTCAAGAAGGTGTCACCCGCCCTCTATCAGGCGCTGGGTATCTTCCTGCCTCTGATTACCACCAACTGTGCAGTGCTGGGTGTCGCTATCCTGATGATTCAGAAGGAGTTTAACCTCCTGCAGAGTGTCACCTACTCGGTTTCGATTGCCCTTGGCTTCGGCCTGGCTCTGACCCTCTTTGCGGGTATCCGTGAGCGCCTTGACTTCGAAGGTGTTCCCGCTGCCCTGAAGGGTACCCCCATTGCACTGATTACAGCCGGTATTTTGGCTATGGCGTTTATGGGATTCTCGGGCCTGGTCTAAAGTTTTGTTGTGATAAGGCGGCATTTGCGGCCGCTAACCAAAAAACCTCGAAAGGGTAGTACGCGGAGTACAACCCTTCCGAGGTTTTTTAGTCGAGCGTTGCAACTACCACCTTCTGACAACAAAACAGACTTAATGACGATGCTATTTTTTACTTTGCATTTCGGGATGCAATACCGGAAAAATAGAAGGGTCGTTACGACCCCAGCCCATCCCGGAATTTTTTACGATGCACCCCATCTGCGGCTCTCTGACGATTAGACACCACCTCTTCTGACAACAAAACGGGCTTAATGATGGACAATGAGGGATTTTTTTGCATAATTCAGTCATTGCGAGGAGGTTGTGAAACAGCCGACGTGGCAATCTTGTGCAAAGAGCTGTGGAGCAAATAATGAATTTAAGGAATTTAAAGAGATTAAGGAATTTAAGGAGCCCCCTTTGTAATTTACGCTCCTTAAACTTCTTACACGAGGTTGGAGATTGCCACGTCGGTCGGTAAACCTCCCTCCTCGCAATGACTGCGGGAACTAATTGTGAATTGTGAATTGTGAATTTGGGCAACCCCATTGCTCATTACTCATTGCTCATTGAACTACCGTTCATCGCCCTCTTCACGGCATCGACAAACGCTTGGGGTTCGGAGCAGCTGATGTAGAGCCGCTCTTCGTAGATGTCTGTAATCTCGACGAAGTGATCCCACTCCGAGGCGTAGATGCGCACCCGCTCGACCTGGATTACATCGAGGTAGTGGCCGTAGTAGCCGAAGAATCCGAAGCCGCCAAAGAGGGGAATCATCCCCTTCATCTCGCTCTTCTCGACGGTGCGCACCGAGGCGATATCCGAGAGAGGGATTTCGGTCATATCCATCAGGCAGTCGATGCGCAGACGCTCTGCGTTGAGGCGGATTTTGCGAGGAATGGAGAGTGACATCAACAGCAGCAGGGCGACAATGCACGAGGTGAACCAGGCCGAGAGGTAGCCTCCCTCGTAGAGCGAGTATAGGGCTACGGCCAGCAGCGCAAATGCCACGACGTAGAGGGCCGAGTAGAGCCATACCCGTCGTGAGAAGCGGTAGCGGTATATCAAATCGTTATTCATCCTCTCCATCTTGAGCCGCGAGCAGGGCCTCGGCAATTGTGAGGTCCTCGCGCGTAGTTATCTTCAGGTTCGAGCGCTCACCCGCACAGAGCGTTACCAGCCCACCCAGGCGTTCAACCACCGAGGCATCGTCGGTAAATGCGCTCTCGTAGGGTTGGCGGTAGGCACGGCGCAGCAACTCGGCAGTAAAGACTTGAGGGGTCTGCACCAGCCGCAAGGGGCGGCGGTCAATCATCTCGGAACCCCCCTCTGCATCGGTCAGGCGGCGGTATGAATCCACGGCCTCGGTGACCGGAATGGCCGAGTCGTGTCGGGCGGCACACTCCACACAGCGTCGAATCAGCTCGACGCTCGCTAAGGGGCGTACGCCGTCGTGGATAGCCACCAGTTCAACCCCCTCGCCCAGCTCCCAAAGGGCCTCCAATCCCGATTTTACCGAGTCGAAGCGCTCCTTGCCTCCTGCGGCGAGGGTGTGGCGTGCCACCTCGAAGCGGCTTGCAAGGTTCTGCCAAAAGGGAATCTGCTCTTCGGGGAGGACTACCACGATGGGGGCCCCGGGCAGTGCTTCGGCAAAGCGGTTGATGGTGCGAACCAGGATGGGTTCACCTCCCAGAAAGAGGAACTGCTTGGGCAGCTCCGAGCCCATGCGTCGGCCACTGCCGCCCGCCACAAGAATTACACCGGTGCTTATCGTCTCCATACCAATTTTTTGCCAAATCCGAGGGTGTTATCGGTCAGTTTCAGTTCGTCGGGTTCCAATGCCCAGAGGTGCAGGTCGGCCACGGCGGCGTAGGGGAAGCGCTTGAGGTAGATTTTGCGTCCCTCGCTGTCGGCCATGCGTACACGGCCCGAGATTTGAAGGCCCTGTACGCGACCTACGATGCGGGTCTCCAATACGATGCTGGCCGCAACTCGGGGGTTGCGGGCCATCTCGGCTCCGTGGCGTGTCTCGGGTGAGGAGGTGAAGAGCCACTCGCCCCGCACCTTATCAAAGGCGTAGAAGCAGTTGGCGCACCAAATCCCGTTTGCCCCCTGGGTGGCTAAGGTCAAAACATGGTGCTTGCCTACGAAGCGGACAATTGGCTCGGGTATGGGGTTCTGCGGCTCCATTACTGTGCTTCGGTTTCGGTTGCAGGGGTGGGAATCGCGGGCTTGGCGGCATCGAAGGCCACCGTGTCACGCAGCGTCAGACGCTCGTTATCATCGCTCACATCACCATCCAACTCGGCCATCACCTTCGCCTTCACATACTCAAAGGCCTCCAAGTTCTCCTTTGTGATGGGCTCTGAGGGCTCCTGCGGAATCTTCAGCGGGTCAATAGGGGTCTTACCCTTCCATACACGGTAGTCGAGGTGGGGACCGGTCGAGGTTCCCGTACTGCCGACATAGCCAATGAGTTGTCCCTGCGAAACATGCGTGCCCTGGTTGATGCCCTTGGCGTAGCCGTTCAGGTGGAGGTAGCCGGTCGTATAGCCGCCGGCATGCTTAATCTTCAGGGTGTTGCCACCGCCGCCTCCCCAGCCTTTGAAGATCACCACACCATCAGCTACGGCCACCACGGGAGTACCCTTCGGCGCGGCAAAATCGACACCCGTATGGGGGCGGCGCACCTTGTGTACGGGGTGCAGACGGCTGTAGGAGAACTTCGAACTGATGCGCGAGTACTTGAGCGGTGCCTTCAACATCTGCTTGCGCAGCGACTGTCCGTCGGCCTCCCAATACTCCACACGCTTGTTCTGGCGGAAGGGGATGGCGTAGTAATCCTTGCCGTAGTGGGTGAACTTCACACCCCAGATGCGGCCGATGCCGACCGAGAGGGTGTCGATGAGCTTCTCGTCGTAGATGACCGTGAACTTATCGCCCTTCTGCACACTGAAGAAGGAGATGGTCCACTGATAGATATCCTCGACCTCGGCAGCCAGCGCATAGGGCATGTCACCATCGACCATCGCCTGCCAGAGCGAAGACTCGATAACGGCACTGCGTTTCTGACGCTTCAGGGTGTACTGACGCTCCCCGAGGGTGATGGATACCGAGTCCCGCTCGCCCTCGTGGCTGTGGAATCCGAAGACCACATACTGTGAGGTGTTGCGCTCGTAGGCCAAATAGTCGAGGTGGGGACTGTGGAGCGAATCTTCGTGAATAAAGGCGGTGTAGCGGTGCCCCGCGCGAATGTTCCTCAGGGGCCAGATGTCCGAAGCCTCACGATCCAGGCGGTCAATCTCGACGGCCGAGACTCCGTAGCGATTCAAAATTCTGCCCAAGGTCTCACCGCTCTGTACCTCGCCCTGCTCGAGGCGGTAGTCGGTGGCATCAATGCCGTATACGATGTGACGTGGTGCCTCTTCCGGGGCCTTTGAGTCCTCCTCGCTTTTCGAGCCGCAGGCTGCGCCCAGCACCAGGAGCGAAAGAATGAGTGTATTTCTGAATAATCGGTTCATCTTGACAGGTTTTTTTGTTCAATCTCCAAAGATACAAAATAATTCACAATTCATAATTCACAATTCACAATTATTTCTATTATTTGGTCTAAAAGCCAACTTTTAATCGAAATGTTTGGTGGTTCGCTTTTTTCTCCGTACCTTTGAAAAGATATTGACAAACCGAATTGAAGACCTGAAACTATGTTGCGTTTTTTACTGGTACCCGCGTCGTGGATTTACGGATGGGTGGTTCATTTGAGGAACTACCTGTTCGATGCCGGCTTGTTGCGCAGCGAGAAGTTTTCCATTCCCATTATCTGTGTGGGCAACATCACCGTAGGCGGCACGGGCAAGACCCCGATGTCGGAGATGATTATCGACTATATGTCGCGTCGCCACAAGGTGGCCCTCCTCTCGCGTGGCTATGGCCGCAAGACCAAAGGTTATATCGAAGTGAATGTCGATTCCCACTACCGCGAGGTGGGCGATGAGCCACTGCAAATCAAACTCAAGTTCCCCGACACGGTTGTTGTGGTCTGCGAAAAACGGGTCGAGGGTATCAAGCGTCTGCAACAGGAGCATCCCGAGGTCGATCTGATTGTGCTCGACGACGGATTCCAGCACCGCTATGTCAATCCCAAAGTCAATGTGCTGATGGTCGATGCCACACGACCGCCCCAGGAGGATTCGTTCCTGCCCTACGGTACGCTGCGTGATGAGCTCGATCAGCTGCATCGTGCCCACTACTTTGTGGTCACGAAGTGCGCCGAGAATATGACTCCCCTGGAGCGTCGTCTGTTGCACAAGTACCTCGTAAAGGTGGCCTATCAGAAGGTCTACTTTACCCGCATGGAGTCCTTCCGCCCCCAGCCCCTCTTCCCCGATATGGCACCGGAGCGCCCCCTGGAGCGAGGAACGAAGGTCATTGCCCTCTCCGGTATCGGTAATCCGGCCCCCTTCCACCACTCGCTCGAGAAGGAGTATGAGGTGGTGGAGCGTGTGCTGCTCGAGGATCACCACGTCTATAAGGTGCGCGACGTAAAGCAGCTGCAGGGGCTTGTGGAGCAGTATCCCGAGGCGGTGATTATCACCACCGAGAAGGATTCGGTCAAGCTCACCAACCGCAAGAAGATCCCCGTAGAGTTGCAGCAGCGTCTCTACTTCCTGCCGATCAATATTTCGTTCATCGAGGATTCGGATACCGATCTCCTCAGTAAATTAGAAGAAGATGTTAGAGGAAATTAAGAAGTGTGCGGCCTTTATTAAGGATCGCATCGAGGGCTTTACCCCCGAGGTGGGTATTATTCTGGGTACCGGTCTGGGTGCCTTCGCCGAGCAGATTGAGGCCAAATATATCCTTGACTACCACGATATCCCGGGCTTCCCCGTATCGACCGTCGAGGGTCATAAGGGTCGTCTGATCTTCGGCCTTGTTGAGGGCCGTAAGGTGGTGGCCATGCAGGGCCGCTTCCACTACTACGAGGGCTATCAGATGTCGCAGGTGACCTTTCCGGTGCGTGTGATGAAGTTCCTGGGTATCGAGTACCTCTTTGTGTCGAATGCCTCGGGAGGTATCAACACCTCCTTCTCGGTGGGCGATTTGATGATTATAACGGACCACATCAATCTGATGCCCAACCCGCTGATTGGTAAGAATATGGCCGAGCTGGGGCCCCGCTTTCCGGATATGCACAACTGCTACGACAAGGCCCTGCGCGATAAGGCTACGGCCATTGCGGCGGAGTACGGCATCAAACTCCAATATGGAGTCTATGTCGGTGGTACGGGCCCGACCTTCGAGACGCAGGCCGAGTACCGCTACTTCAAGGCCATCGGAGGCGATGCTGCCGGTATGTCCACGGTACCCGAGGTGATTGTGGCACGCCATATGTCGATTCCCGTATTTGGTGTCTCGGTTATCACGAACTGCGGCCTGAGCGACGAGGTGGGCGACCACGAGGATGTGCAGCGCCAGGGTGCCAAGGCGGGCAAGAATATGGGTGTACTCTTTACCGAAATGATTCGAAATTTGTAGAAAACTATAGATATGGTAAATAAAGTAATTTTGGTGGGTAATGTCGGCATGGACCCCGAGGTGCGTACCCTGGAGGGGGGTGCCAAGGTCGCCCGTGTGCGTTTGGCAACCACCGAGCGCCTCTTCGACAGACAGAACAATACCACCAAGGAGCATACCGAGTGGCACACCATCACCTTGTGGCGTGGCTTGGCCGATGTCGTGGATCGCTTCGTGAAGAAGGGTTCGCAAATCTATATCGAGGGTCGCCTGCGCACCCGTGAGTGGGAGAAGGATGGCGTGAAGCGCTACTCGACCGAGATTCTGGCCGATGCAATGAATCTGCTGGGTCGCCGCACAGATGGTGTGGAGGGTCAGCAATCCTACTCCCAGCCCGCTTCGCAGCCTTCGTATGGCCAGCAGCCGGCCTATGGTCAGCAGCCCCAGCAGCCGAGCTACTCCCAGCCGGCCTATCAGCAGCCGCAACCGGCTCCGCAGCCGCAGCCGATTGTGGTGCCGGCGGAAGATCCTGACGACCTTCCTTTTTGATTTTATGCGGTAAATTTTGCACCTTCTCATTTGCCCCGAATGGGCAGTACGCCAAGTACAGCCCATCCGTGTCAAATTTCGGTCGGCACAAAATTTCCTCGCCTAAAATCAAAAGGGCGTACCACTCCTGACCTCCTCTGACCCGAAATCCCGGGGTGGGAGATATAGGAGATATAGGAACTCCCAAAATAATTGAGAATTGAAAAAGCAAGGGCCTGTCTAACAAGTCCTAAAAAATGAAAATCACCCCCGTCAGACACACTTCTAGCGGGGGTGAAATCGTTAAAATCAGACTTGTTGGACAGCTCCTTACTTTTTTAGATGGCTCCCTGGGGAATCAGCTCGGCAGCTTCGGCGGCGGCAGCTGCGGCTTCAGCGGCCGAGGGAGTGACCGAACCGGCCGGCTCGACACGGATGATACTGTCGACGATATACTTCGTGAAACCACGCCAGGGCAGCGAGCCGAAGTACTCCTTATAGTGGAGCTCCACAACCTGACCACCCTTGAGCATCAGCTCTTTGGCGATACGTTCGTTCTCGACCGAGAACTCGAAGTCGTTCGATTGAATCGTACCGGCTCCCTGCGAGCGGATGCCGGCCTGAATCAACTTACCCTCGTAGGTCTTGAAGAGTACGCCCTTATAGACCACATAGTTCAACTCGCCGCTCTTCACG
>CAYRPL010000089.1:0-7019 GCA_964426045.1 uncultured Alistipes sp.
TGCCTTACTATCAGGCTGAGATTATACCCATTGTACCGGATACGGGTAATGCCGAGACCGGGATGCGTAATCAACATTGTAACATTTCGTTACCCCCTTTTCGTTAAACTTAATTATTAAAAAATTAACTTTATGAAAAGGAAATTTCTAACTTTGGTTTCGGTGCTTGCGGCCGTTGGTACGGTGAGCGTGCACGGAACAAATCTGTGCGACAACCAGCTCGCAGAGAATCTTGAAGAACCGCAGCAAGACTCCATCAAACTCTATGAAATCCAATCTATTGAGGTGACTGCTACACGCGCCGGTGACCAGACCCCCATCGCCTTTGCGAACCTTTCGGAGGAGGAGATTGCCCGCCAGAACTACGGTTTGGATATCCCCTCGCTTTTAGCTCTGACCCCCTCGATGGTTGCCACCAACGAGACCGGAATCGGCATTGGCGGTACTTCGATGCGTCTGCGTGGCACGGATGCCACACGTCTGAATGTCACCATCAACGGCGTTGCGATGAACAACCCCGATTCGCACGCAATGTATTGGTACGACACCCCCGACTTGGCCTCGGCCGTGGGCGATATGCAGGTGCAGCGTGGAGCCGGCACCTCGACCAACGGCACGGGAGCCTTTGGCGGTGCTATCAGCATGACCACCTCGTCGCTGAAGACCGAGTTTGGGGGCGACGCCTCGATGAGCTACGGCTCCTACAACACCCAGAAGCAGGCCGTGCACCTCTCGTCGGGCCTTCTGGGCGGCCACTGGATGGTTGATGCCCGCATCACGCACATCGGCTCGGACGGCTACGTGGAGCGTGGAGCCACCGACCTGAAGTCCTACATGTTGCAGGGCGCCTACTACGGCGGGCGCACGGTCGTCAAGTTGCTCTCGTTTGGCGGTAAGGCCAAGACCTACCTCACTTACGACGGTGTTTCGCGGGCCGACATGGAGCTCTACGGCCGCCGCTACCACACCTCGGGACAGTACTCGACCGAGTATGGTCCCCATGTGCTGGCCGACGGAGAGCGTGTGGATTACTACGACGATCAGACCGACAACTACCTGCAGCTGAACAACCAGCTGATTCTGAACCATCAGTTTGGCGAGCGCTGGTCGATGAACCTCACAGGCTTCTACACCTACGGCTACGGCTACTACAAGCAGTACAAAGACGACGCCTGGCTGATGGGCTACAACAACCTGCCGACCTCGATCGAGACGGCCGACCTGATTCGCCAGAAGAAGATGGAGAACCACTTCGGGGGTCTGAATGCCTCGTTCCGCTACTCGGCCCGAAACCTCGATCTGCTCTTTGGTGGTTCGTACAGCTTCTACAACTCGCCCCACTGGGGTACGCTCGATTGGGTCGAGGGGCTGACCCCCGCAGAGCATGCCGAGCGCTGGTATGACAACAATGTCGAGAAGCAGGATGCCAATCTATTTGCCAAGCTTAATTGGCAATTCACCCAAAATCTGAATCTCTTTGCCGACCTGCAGTACCGCTATGTCGATTACCACGCCTGGGGCACGAACGACAACTACGATTGGTCCACTTATGAGATGCAGCCCATTGCGGTCGATAAGCAGTATCACTTCCTGAATCCTCACATCGGTTTGAGCTGTGACCCCGCAGAGCGCCACAACCTCTACTTCTCGTTTGCCATTGCACAGAAGGAGCCCACGCGCTCGGACTATACGGACCGCTACCTCTTCTCGTCGGATCGTGAGACGCTGCCCTCGTCCGAGCTCCTCTACGACTACGAGTTGGGCTACCGCTACACGGCACCGCGTCTGCAGCTGGGCGTAAACCTCTACTACATGTCCTACCGCGACCAGCTGATTCATACCGGTATGGTGAACGACAGCTCCGATGCGCTGAATGTCAATGTTCCCGAGAGCTACCGTGCAGGTGTGGAGTTGCAGGCCGCCTGGCAGGCTGCCAAATGGCTGACCTTAGGAGCCAACGCCACCTTCAGTCGCAATATGATTCGCGACTATGTAGACCTGCTGTCCGAGAGCCCCACCTACGGACAAAACTTAGGCAACAAGCGTATCTCCTACTCGCCCGAGGTGCTGGCCGGCGGATTTTTGGATTTTCATGTCGGAGGATTTGAGGCCGTCTTGCGCACCAGCTATGTGGGCGAGCAGTTCTTCACCAACACCGAGAACGACGCCCTGAAGCTCGATGCCTACTGCGTTACGAATCTCGATTTGGGCTATACGCTGAAGAGCAAGAGCCTGAAGTCGGTACGCTTCGGTCTGACGATTTTCAACCTCTACGACCAGGAGTATGAGAGCAATGGCTACGGCTACTCCTACATGTACGAGGGTGAGCGCTACGACGAGGCCTTCTACTTCCCGCAGGCTCCGCTGCACGCCATGGCCAATATCACCGTGAAATTCTAACCACTTAACCGATAACTACTTTGGACTGGAAACTGATACTTCAAATCGTAGGCGTTGTGCTCGGCCTTCTGTACCTCTACTTAGAGTACAAGGCCAACATCTGGCTCTGGGTCGTGGGACTTATAATGCCCGTGGTACACGGCACGCTCTACTTCCGTGCAGGGCTCTATGCCGACTGCTCAATGCAGGTTTACTACATCTTGGCGGGCCTCTACGGCCTGATGGTCTGGCGCCGCGGGGCAGATAAGAAGAGCTCGAAGCAGAGCCCCTCAATCAGCCATACCCCCGCCACGGTCTGGATGCAGCTTACAGTCCTCTATGTGGCTATCCACGCTACGCTCTATGTGCTGCTGACCGCATTTACCGACAGCACGGTACCCGGGTTGGACAGCTTCACCACAGCCCTCTGCATCGTGGCCTACTGGATGCTCTTGCGCAAGTATGTCGAGCAGTGGCTTGTCTGGCTGGTGGTCGATGCCGTCACCGTGGGGCTCTACATCTACAAGGGGATTCCGCTCACGGCCGCCCTCTATGGGCTCTATACGGCGCTGGCCGTGGTGGGCTACCTGCGCTGGTTGAAGATGATGCGCCAAGCGGCCTAAATAGAAATATGTAGAAATATTTGATACGAAGGCGGGGAAAATTTCGATTTCTCCCCGCTTTTTGTTATCTTTACCCAATCAAAGAGTGAATAGTATGAATTTTCTGGAACTTGTCAAGAATCGCTACTCGGTGCGCAGCTATCAGCCACGCGACGTCGAGCCCGAAAAATTGGTCTATCTGTTAGAGTGTGCCCGCCTGGCCCCCTCGGCCTGCAATCGACAGCCGTGGCGCCTGATGGTGGTGCGTGACGTAGCCCGGCGTAAGGCCGTATGCGAGGCTGCCGCCCGCTTTGTGTGGATGAAGGAGGCCCCGCTGCTGCTGGTGGTCTGCGTCGATGAGAGTGAGGCCTGGGTGCGTGGCGCAGATGGGCGCAACCACGCCGATGTGGATGCCGCCATCGTAACCGAGCACCTGGTGCTGGCAGCTGCCGAGCAGGGGTTAGGGAGCTGCTGGGTCTGCGCCTTCGACCCCTCGAAGTGCCGTGCGGCCTTAGGAATCGAGGAGCCCCTGCGCCCCGTGGCCATCCTGCCCATCGGCTATCCGGCCGACGAGCACCAATCACGCCCCCGCAAGAGCAGCGAAGAGATTGTAAACCAATACTAAAGAGATGAACGGAATAGACCACATTGTGCAGGAGTGGATGAACCGCCTGCTTGTCAGCATCGGCCTTGCCGGTGATACCGCCGACTCGGCCGACCGCTGGATTATCCTGATTCTGATTGTTGTGCTTGCAGCCCTGGTCGATTTGAGCATCCGCCTGGTGTTGCTGCGTATGGTACGCAAGATTGTGCGCCGCACCAAAGCGTCGTGGGACGACATCATCTTCGACGACTTGGTGATGCGCCGCCTGTGCAACATCGTCACCCCGATTCTGATCTATACGCTGCTGCCCATCGCCTTTCCGCCCATGCAGAGCGAATCTTCGGAGCTCTATATCCTCCTGAAGCGGCTGATTGAAATCTACCTCATACTCTCGGTGTTGCGCTTTATCAACACCTTCCTACGGGCCATCTTCGACCTGGCGGACCGACGTCCCGAGTGGCAGGGAAGACCCATCAAGGGGTTGATGCAGACAGGACAGGTGATTGCCGGATGTATCGCCGCCATCCTGATTGTCTCGATTCTCATCAACCGCTCACCCGCCATCCTGCTGACCGGTATCGGAGCCTCGGCAGCCGTGATGATGCTGATTTTCAAGGACAGTATCCTGGGCTTGGTGGCCGGTGTGCAGCTCTCGGCCAACAATATGCTCAAGGTGGGCGACTGGATTTCGATGCCCTCACGGGGCGTGGATGGCGTAGTCGAGGAGGTGGCGCTGACCATCGTCAAGGTGCGCGGCTGGGATAACACCCTGCAGATGCTGCCCCCCTACCTGCTCATCAGCGAATCGTTTGACAATTGGCAGGCGATGCGCGACTCGGGAGGTCGCCGTATCAAACGCTCGGTGAACTTCGACTTCACCTCCATCCGATTCCTAAGTTCCGAAGAGGAGAGCGAGCTGCGCTCAAAGGAGCCCTTGGCCGAGGTGATGAAGTCGGTCGAGGGAAAGAGCCCCGAGGGAGCCCCGCTGACCAACCTCGACCTCTTTATGCGCTATATGAACCGCTACCTGGAGCAGCACCCGCGCGTTCACCGGCAGAAGATGATTCTGGTGCGCCAACTGCAACCCACCCAATGGGGCCTTCCGGTCGAGATCTACTGCTTCTCGTCGAATGTCAATTGGGTGCCCTACGAAACCCTCCAAGCCGAGCTGATATCACGCATCGCCGCCTTAGCCCCGCTCTTCGGTCTGCGCCTCTACCAATATCCCTTGAGCCAGGACTTGAAAGCAATTAGCAATTAGTAATTAGTAATTAACTAAAAACGAGTCGCTTAAACGACTCGTTTTTAGTTCCCGATCAGCTATTACAAACTGCACCCACAAGCGATGCGCCGTAATTGAGCGCAGCAATGTGGCAATCCTCTCGACATAGACTAAAAATAAAAAAACTCTTGCAAATTTGCTATTTTGGTCAATGTTTTTTAATTTTGCAAAGAGAACCAAATTTTAACCATATATACAACCAAAACTATTTGCCTATGAAACATTGCGTATAGTTTGATACGCACATTTTAGACATATTGAAAAAGCGTTTTAGCTATTTCTTTCTCTCTAAAAGTTTGGCGACTGAAAAGACTCGAAAGGATAGATGAAATGCTCACGCGTATTGCGTGGGCTTTTGTGTTATCTTGTGAGTCGTGGTTACGCCAAACACCTTAGAGAGCAAGGTATATCGAAAGTACCGCGCTTTTTTTGTGCGTATATAATATTCAATGATGAACAAGATTGCGGCTATCGACAGAACGCTTCTTACGCGCTACGAGCAGTTACATCTGGACTTATTCTTGTTCAGCTATTACGCAGGCGGAATGGCAAATGTAGACGTTTGTAATTTGACTTGGGACTGTATTCAGGAGGACAGAATTGTATATGAACGAATAAAGTACCCAAAAACAGCTAAACCTATCCTTCTCCAAAAAGCAAGAGATATAATGAATAAGTATAAGGGCAAGAGTTTTGAGAACTATGTGTTTCCTGTTTTTACAGCCAAGCACTCGACCTCTCAGAAACGAATGGTGAGGGTGAAAGAGATATCATCAAAGGTGTGCAGAACCCTAAGAAAAATCTGCAAATTGCTACATATTAAAGATAAGGTAACTTGGTACTCAGCTCGAGGCTCGTTTATATCGAAGATGGTAGATGCGGGTAATAACCCATATGTTGTAGCAGAAATGGCCGGTAATAGTCCACTTACAATCTACAAACACTACTATAAGAATACCCGAAGAGAGGAAATCAAGCGCGAAATGGAATCTATGTTCTAAATCAAGAGACGGTATTAACAATTAGGGGCATCGTCACTGACGCCCCTTTTCTTGTCTCCTAATTAGAGATTACTTAACCTTCTCAACAAAACTCTTCGCAGGTTTGAATGCCGGAATGTTGTGAGCAGGAACAACCATTGTGGTATTCTTGGTAATGTTACGAGCTGTTTTCTCTGCACGGTGCTTAATAATAAAGCTGCCGAATCCACGGAGGAAAACCTCCTCACCGTTAATCATCGAAGTTTTGATGGTCTCCATCAAACCCTCTACCACCTGCAATACCACTTGTGTCTCAATGCCAGTTGATGCGGCAATCTCCTTTACAATGTCTGCTTTAGTCATATTCGTATCTTAAATGTTTATTTCTAATGATGGCGCAAAGATACAGCAAATAATCAATTCAGCAGCATTCAAATCATATTTCATCGTAAACTTTTAGCCAATGATAGCTCTACTCTTTCAATAAAAAGAATAGAGTATGAAGCTATCATTAAGACGCAAATTCAAGGGGTCGAGATATACCATTGGCGACCTCAGTATCGACGGCACATTTTTCTGTAACACTATCGAGGATGTAGTTCGTGAATTGCCCGATAGTTGTCCCGATACCTCGCGCTGGGTTCCGTGCAAGTGCAAGGAGAAGGTCTATGCTCGCACCGCAATTCCTACCGGCACATATAAGGTTACTTTGGAGTATAGTCCGAAGTTCAAGCGTAAGATGCCGTATCTGCACGGTGTCCCTCACTTCTTGGGTATTCTTATTCACTGGGGCAACACCGAGGATGATTCTGGAGGCTGCATTATCGTTGGTGAGAACTCTGTCAAGGGTAAGGTCATCAACTCTCGTGCGACCTTTAAGAAACTCTACGCTCTTCTCGAAAAGGAGAAGGATATCACAATCGAAATCTACTAAGCAATGGCGGTCAATAAACTCAAAGCACCGCGTAATATCCGTATCGACTTCAGCCCCTCCCCTCGACAGTTTGAGTTGTGGAAACTTCTTCAGCCCAACTACTGTCCGCATTGTGGGTCTGAGATCGAGCAGGTGCTTATTGGATTTGATTCACAGCGTAATCCTCAGTATAAACCACAATGTAAAAAGGGGTCACCTGCAAAAGTGTGTGTTTACGCATAAATCTTCATTAACCTAA
>CAYRPL010000090.1:0-6926 GCA_964426045.1 uncultured Alistipes sp.
AAAATCTTTTTCAACTATTTTTCTTAATTTTGCACTTGGTCGTTGAATCTACCATGAAAAATTAACGGCTTCTGATTTGGAAAATCGGTTTTTCCTTCCTACCTTTGTCCTATCAAAAGGAGTATAGGGGTTCTAACCTTCGCGGGTTAGGATTCTTTCTTTTTGTTGTGTTTTGGAAAATAAAAAATTATAAAAAGTATAAAAATGGCAAAAGAGATTATCTATTTGACGGCCGAGGGCTATAAGAAGCTCAAGGATGAACTCGACCACATGCGCTCGGTCGAGCGTCCGGCCATCTCGGCAGCTATCGCCGAGGCTCGCGACAAGGGTGACCTGTCGGAGAATGCAGAGTATGATGCAGCTCGTGAGGCTCAGGGCCTTTTGGAGTTGCGCATCGCCAAGATGGAGGATACGCTGGCCAACTCGCGCATCATCGACGAGAGCAAGATTGACAAATCGAAGGTGCAGATCCTCAGCAAGGTGACCCTCAAGAACCTCAATAATGGCAAGGAGGTGACCTACACCATCGTAGCCGAGCACGAGGCCAACCTCAAGGAGGGCAAGCTCGCCATCGGTACCCCCATCGCCAAGGCCCTGCTCGGCAAGAAGAAGGGCGAGGTGGTTGAGGTTACGGTTCCCGCGGGAGTGTTGAAGTTTGAAATTCTCGACATCAACATCTAATTTTTTGTGATAGTGCCCCACCTGCGGCACTTCCCTCATCGGGGCGAAAGGGTAGTACGACAAGTACAACCCTTCCGCCCCGATTTCACGAAGCACCACATCTGGGGCACTCTGACAAAAAACCGTCGTAACGACGTCCCTATTCATGTGTTTTGCATCCCAGGAAGCAATACCAGAAAAATGGAAGGGTCGTTACGACCCCAGCCCATCGTTGTTTTTAAGGTCGAGTGTTGCAACTATCACCTTCTGACAAAAAATGCCGGATATGGAGCCACCTGCAGCCTTCTGACGGCAATGGGGTCGTGGGGTTTTGAATTATAAAAGGCGCTCGAAAGCGCCTTTATTTTTAGAAGCAGTAGGTGGCCGAGAGTCCGAAGGTAAAGAGCCCCGAGGAGTAGAACTCGGTGCTCGAAGGAACTTTAACCGGGCCGGTGGAGTCGCTGTCGCTGTCGGCCGGTGCGTCGTAGGTCTTGCCGTAGTAGATGACGGGGCCAAACGAGGGGGTAACATCAATTGCCAGGCGGATGGGGACCTTGTTGAACTTGATACCGAACTTCACCTGACCGGCAACACCAAGCACGCAGAGGTCGCCATTGCCACCCACGCGGGCACCCACACCGGCATCCAGGAACCAATGTCCGGTCGAAGGGGTCCAATTCCAGTTGCAGCAGTTCCAATTGTGGAGGGCCATAAAATCGACAAAGCTGTCAATCAGGCTCATTCCGAGGCGACCCTCGATGTAGGCCTTATCCGAGTAGAAACACTCGGCATCCACCTGCACGTCGCTACCCAGGCGCAGACCGACCGACCACTTCTGGTCGGTGATACTCTGCACTGTCGATTCAAACTTGCCCTGAGCCGAAACCGTCGCTACGCAAAGCATAGCCGCCATAATAAGTAAGATCTTCTTCATACGCATATAGTTTTGAGTTATCGAATGGTTCCCAAGCCTGCCCCCCCTATTTCGGATAAGGAGTTTTACAAATGTAGGCATAAAAACGGATATCTCCAACCAATGCGCCATAAATTTTCACCTTCAAAGGATCAGATTTCGCCTTAACGCAGATTGGGCCGGAGTGTGCAAATTTATTGTCAGAAGGGGTCAGCTGTGGGGGAAGTTGGGCCCAAAATGCGGTAAATTTTTGATTTTAGAGGAGCAGATTTTGCCTTAACGCAGATTGGGCCGGATGGGACATACTTTCGTATTTCCCATTCGGCCCAAGCAAGGCGGTGCAAAATATGCCCTATAAAATCAAAAATTATTTGATGCGCTCGTAATACTCACGCGTGCGAGTATCCACGCGAATCTTGTCACCCGTGTTGATGAACAGGGGCACGCGGATCTCGGCACCGGTATTTACCGTAGCGGCCTTCAGCGAGTTGGTCGAAGCCGTATCGCCGCGCACGCCGGGCTCGGTGTAGGTAACCTCCATATCGACAATCGGGGGAAGCTCGGCCGAGAGTACGGTCTCCTTCTCGGTGTGGAACATCACCTCGACGATCTGGCCGTCGGCCATCAGGTCGTAGTTCGTGATGAGGTTCTTGTCGATGTTGATCTCCTCGAAGGTCTCGGTGTGCATGAAGTGGGCACCCAGGTCATCCTCGTAGGTGAACTGATAGGGGCGACGCTCTACGCGTACAGGCTCGATCTTGGCACCGGCCGAGAAGGTGTTCTCCAGCACGCGGCCATTCTCGAGGTTCTTGAGCTTCGTGCGCACGAAAGCCGGACCCTTACCGGGCTTTACATGCTGGAAGTCGATAATCTGAACGGTCTTGCCATCGAGCTCGATGCACATACCGATTTTGATGTCAGCAGTTGTTGCCATAGTGTATCTGTTTTTTAAGTTATTGATTTCGCGGGCACAAAGATAGGAATAAATTCATAATTCACAATTCACAATTCACAATTATTTTTTCATCCTCGAATATTTCCACCTTCCAGCGATAAAATATGTTAATTCTTAATTGTGCATCAGCAATAATTGTGAATTGTGAATTATGAATTGTGAATTGTGAATTATGATTTCACTCCTACTCCTCTCCCCATTCGTATCGTTTTCTGCCAAGTCCCAGGAGCGAACATACACGCTCGGTGATTGAGTGGCAGAGAGCCTCGATGGATGTGGGGCGGGCGTAGAACGAAGGGGCGGCGGGCAGGATGATGGCTCCGGCCTCGGTGAGGGTGGTGAGGTTGCGCAGGTGAATCAGCGAGAGGGGGCTCTCGCGTACGACGAGAATCAGGCGCCGCCGCTCTTTAAGCATCACATCGGCAGCTCGCTCGATGAGTGTCTGCGAGATGCCGCCGGCGATGCGCCCTGCGGTGCCGACCGAGGCGGGACAGACGACCATCGCCTCCCAGCGGGCCGATCCGCTGGCTGCCGAGGCGAAGAGGTCGTGGTTCTCCATCCGCACAATCTTGGGGTGGCAGGGCAGGGTAATGCCCTCCCAGGCAGACACCTCGGGGGCGTGACTGCTCTCGATGAGCGCCACCTGCTCCACCTCGGGGCTTTGAATCAACTCCTCAAGCAGCTGTTGGGCATATATCGCCCCACTTGCAGCCGTCACGGCAACGATAACTTTCATTTTTGCGATAGAATTATGAGGTAAAATTAAGCGATTTTTTGCAATCTTCCAATAAAATTGGTGGGATATTTGGCGAAATAAAAAATCCGACGTATTTTTGCACCACATTCGGAGGGATGGCAGAGTGGTCGATTGCGGCGGTCTTGAAAACCGTTGACCTTCACGGGTCCGGGGGTTCGAATCCCTCTTCCTCCGCAAAAAGTAGCAGAGCAGATGACTTGGAAGTCATCTGTTTTGTTTCGTGCTAGGTGGTTGTGTACAAGCCCGCCCACCGGCACAAAACCAAATCGCTTTCAGCGACTGCTCTGCAAACTCATTGCTCGAAGACGGGGATTTTTGAGTGGGGTTGCGGGAATATATAAGATTATTGCTCGCCCTATGGGCTGCGCTATAAGGTATTCCCGCGAGGGCTAAAGCCCTTCGAATCCCTCTTCCTCCGCAAAAAGTAGCAGAGCAGATGACTTGGAAGTCATCTGTTTTGTTTCGTGCTAGGTGGTTGTGTACAAGCCCGCCCACCGGCACAAAACCAAATCGCTTTCAGCGACTGCTCTGCAAACTCATTGCTCGAAGACGGGGATTTTTGAGTGGGGTTGCGGGAATATATAAGATTATTGCTCGCCCTATGGGCTGCGCTATAAGGTATTCCCGCGAGGGCTAAAGCCCTTCGAATCCCTCTTCCTCCGCAAAAAGTAGCAGAGCAGATGACTTCCAAGTCATCTGTTTTGTTTTATAATTAAAAAAGTCCTATCTTTGTACTGCTTAATTTAATTGTATGACACTCGTTGAGTTGATATTGGTGGCTGTCGGGCTCTCGATGGATGCCTTTGCGGTTTCGGTGGGAAAGGGCATCTCGCTTCAGCGGGTGCGCTTTCGCCATGCACTGTTGGCAGCCCTGTGGTTTGGAACCTTTCAGGCGCTGATGCCCCTGGTGGGCTATGCCTGCGGGGTGAGCTTCTCGCAGTTGGTCAATCGCATCGACCATTGGATCGCCTTTCTGCTGCTGGCCCTGATTGGCGGCAAGATGATTTACGACTACTTTGCGGGCGAAGAGGAGGAGGCTGCGGATGCCGACTTCTCAGTGCGCACGATGTTCCTGTTAGCCGTCGCCACCAGCATCGACGCCCTGGCTGTCGGGGTCTCGTTTGCCTTCCTGCACGTCTCGCTTGTCCGCTCGGTGGCCCTGATAGGGGTTATTGCGGCCCTCTTCTCCTTTGCGGGGGTGCATATCGGCCACCTCTTCGGCAGCCGCCTGCGTGACTATGCCCAGCTGTTGGGTGGCGTGGTGCTGGTGGCCATCGGTCTGAAGATTTTAATCGAGCACCTCTCTTTGTGATGGGTGGCAGATGAGGTTTTTGGGCAGAGCTCTTGGAGTTTTGCCCGATTTTTTCTATTTTTGTAAATAGAAACCTAAAAATGTAACGCTATGATTCTCTACTATGCTATGCCGGTTATCTTCCTGGCAGGTATCCTGATGATTGCCTTTGAAGATGTGATTCGTGTCAATAAGGCGGCTACGGCGGTCGGAATGGCCATTTTGCTGTGGCTGCTCTTCTTGCTGGATGCCACGGGAATCTTCTCGGCCCACCCTCCCGTACACTTGCAGGAGTTCCTGGTGGGGTTCCCCCACTTCGCCGAGCTCTCGACCACCGAGTTGGCCTATGAGTTTATCGAGTTCAAGATGGTCAACTCGCTGGGTGATGTCGCTACAACACTCTTCTTTGTCCTGGGGTCGATGGCCATAATCGATATTGTGGACAGCCACGGCGGTTTTTGCGTTATCTCCTCGGCTATTACGACGAATCGTCAGCGCAAACTGCTCTGGATTTTGAGCTTCACGACCTTCTTCCTCTCGGTGCTGCTGGGCAACCTGGCTACGGTGATTGTGATGATTGCCATTGCACGCAAGTTGATTCCCGAGCGCAGCACACGTCTCTTGTTCTCCTCGATGATTATCGTGGCTGCCAATGCCGGAGGTTCGTGGTCGCCCATTGGCGATGTGACGACCCTGCTGCTGTGGACGGGCGGTAACCTGACGGTGACGCACCAGATGTCAACCCTCTTCCTGCCGGCCTTGGTGATGATGATGGTGCCGCTCGTGGGCTTGACCTTCTCGCTCCCCAAAGAGGGGCTGGTTGCGGGCGAGGGACTTGCAATGGCTGAGGTCGGTGATAAGGTGGACCCGAAGTTCCGCAGGCGCATACTCTATGTAGGCCTGGCTTCGCTGGCGCTGGTTCCCGTATTGCAGAGCCTGATTCAGTTGCCCCCCTTTATGGGTGTGCTGCTCGGCTTGGTGGCCCTCTGGATTATGACCGATCGCCGCTATGCCGAGTCCGAAGATGAGGAGCTGCAAAATCTGCGTATGCACCGCGTGCTGATGCGCGTCGATATCTCGACCATCTTCTTCTTCCTCGGTATCCTGATGTCGGTAAATGCTCTCAATGCCACGGGACAACTCGCCATCCTGGCCAACTTCCTCAATGCCACCTTCTCGGAGTCCAATATGATTGCTCTGGTGCTGGGCCTCTGCTCGTCGTTCCTCGACAATGTGGCCTTGGTGTCGGCTACAATGGGTATGTACCCCGTAGCGGCTGTGGGTGAGTTTGCCTGCAACAGCTCGTTCTGGACCTTCCTGGCCTACTGCGCCGTGACAGGTGGCTCGATTCTGATTATCGGTTCGGCAGCTGGTGTGACGGTGATGGGTCTGGAGAAGATATCGTTCGGCTACTACTTCAAGAAACTCTCGTGGCTGGTGCTCATTGGTTACTTTGCCGGTGCCGCTCTCTACCTGCTGATTGCTTAACAGATGATGAAAGGTTGGGCGCTGATTACGGGGGCCTCGTCGGGCATTGGAGCGGCCTTCTGCAGACAACTCGCCGAAGCGGGGTGGAACTTAGTGCTGGTGAGCAACCGCCGTGAGGAGTGCGAGGCTCTGGCCGCACAACTTAAAGATAACTATCGGGTTGAGGCAAAGTCGGTTTGCCTCGACCTTACTCTGCCCGATGCCGCCGAGCAGCTCTATGCCCAAACCCGGGCCTGGGAGGTCTCACCCGAACTCTTTATCAACAATGCCGGCATCCTGCTCTTCGGGCGCCTTGAGAAGAGCGACCCCGCACACCTCGAGCGCATCGTCGCTCTGCACTGCACAACCCCCACCAAGCTCTGCCGCCTCTTTGGCGCCGATATGGCGGCCAGAGGTCGGGGCTATATCCTGTTGGTGAGCTCCGTAACGGCTTGGATGCCCTATCCGACCATCTCGCACTACGCCGCCACGAAGAGCTATCTTCGAAGCCTGGGCCAGGCACTCTGGTATGAACTGCGCGACCGCGGGGTAGGGGTTACGACCCTCTTCCCCTCGGCAGTCGATACTCCGCTCTATAACCTGGAGGACAAAGTGCGCCGCCGACTGCTGCGCTTTGGCGTGATGATGTCCGCCGAAGAGGTGGCCCGCAAGGGGCTCAGTGCCCTCTTCGCCCGCCGCCGCAAATGCCTGCCGGGCCTGATGACCAAACTCGAAGCCGCCATCTGCGCCCTGCTTCCCGCTTGCGCCCTGCTCCCCATCCTGAAAATCCCTGCCGTCAAACGAATCCTTGAGAGAAATTAGCTCTCGATTAGGAATTAGGAACCGCCGACAAGCCGAGGGCAGAGCTAAGCTTGCTTGAGCT
>CAYRPL010000091.1:0-6913 GCA_964426045.1 uncultured Alistipes sp.
ACTCCATGTGCCAGCCGGGGAATCCATCGCTCCAGGGCGAGGGCCAGCGCATGATATGCTCGGGCGAGGCCTTCTTCCAGAGGGCAAAGTCGAAGGAGTGGCGCTTGTCGCTCTGGCCGTCGAGTTCGCGGGTGTTGGTAACGATATCCTCTAAGTTGCGACCCGAGAGGCGACCGTAGTGGTACTTGCGGTTGTAGGCCTCGACATCAAAGTAGATCGAGCCGTTGGATTCGTAGGCGAAGCCGGCATCGAGGATGCGCTTCACGAAGTCGATCTGCTCGATGATGTGGCCCGAGGCGTGGGGCTCAATCGAGGGGGTCAGCACATTCAGCTCATCCATGGCGCGGTGGTAGCGCTCGGTGTAGTAGTGGGCCACCTCCATCGGTTCGAGCTGCTCGAGGCGGGCCTTCTTGGCGATCTTATCCTCGCCCTCGTCGGCATCGTGCTCGAGGTGCCCAACGTCGGTGATGTTGCGCACATAGCGCACCTTATAACCCTCAGCCTGCAGATAGCGGAACAGCAAATCGAAGGTGACAGCAGGGCGGGCGTGACCCAGGTGGGGATCGCCATAGACCGTCGGGCCGCAGACATACATTCCGACTCTTCCCTCGTGGATGGTCGAAAACTCCTCTTTGCTGCGCGAGAGGGTATTGTACAGGGTTATCTTATTTTTCTCCATATCTCGAAATATTTTCCGCAAAAGTAGTAATTATTGCCCAATTAACCGCCTTTATCTCCTTTTATTTTTGTACTTTTGCCCCCGCAAAAGTTTTTTTACCCACTTAACGAGGCAACCTATGCTTGAAAAACTCTTCGGTTTTAACCCGAAAACGATGCATGTCCGCACCGAAATCATGGCGGGCCTGACCACCTTTTTGACGATGGCCTACATCCTGGCCGTCAATCCCAACATCCTGAGCGAGACGGGAATGAACAAGGGGGCTCTGTTTACCACCACGGCCCTGATTTCGGGTCTGGCCACCCTGCTGATGGCCTTCTACGCCAAGCTCCCCTTCGCCTTGGGCCCGGGTATGGGTCTGAACGCCTTCTTCGCCTACTCGGTATGTATGGTGATGGGCTACTCGTGGCAGTTCGCCCTCACGGCTGTATTCTTGGAGGGTATCATCTTCATCCTGCTCACCATCACAAACCTGCGCGAGAAGATTGTCTATGTGCTGCCCGACACCCTCAAGCAGGCCATCTCGGCCGGCATCGGTCTCTACATCGCCTTTATCGGCGTGAAGAGCGCCGGCATCGTGGTCAATAACGAGGCTACGCTGGTCAGCTTAGGCAACATCACCTCGGGCGAGGGTCTGCTGGGTGTCATCGGCATTGTTTTGACCTCGGTGCTGCTGATTCGCGGTGTCAAGGGGGCCCTGCTCTACGGCATCCTGCTCACCACGCTGATTGGTATTCCGATGGGAATCACCAAGTTCAACGGCATCTTCAGTGCTCCCCCCTCGATCGAGCCCATCTTCTGCCAATTCGAGTGGAGCGAGATTCTGTCGAAGGATATGGTGGCCATTGTCTTCACCTTCCTCTTTGTGGATCTGTTTGACACCATCGGCACGCTGATTGGCGTTACAACCCGCGCCGGCATGGTCAATAAGGATGGTTCGATTCCTCGCCTCAAGGAGGCCTTCATGGTCGATGCCATCGCCACCACAACCGGAGCCATGATGGGTACAAGTACCGTGACAACCTTTGTCGAGAGCGCCTCGGGAGTCAATGCCGGAGGTCGCAGCGGACTGACCGCCTTCACGGCCGGATGCTGCTTTTTGGTTGCCCTGTTCTTAGCCCCCTTCTTTTTGGCCGTTCCGGCAGCCGCTACGGCTCCCGTGCTGGTGATGGTAGGTCTGATGATGACCTCGTCGATTCTGCGGGTCAATTTCGAGGATTATGCCGAGGCGATTCCCGCCTTCATCTGCATTCTCTTTATGCCCTTGGCCTACAGCATCTCCGACGGTATTGTACTGGGTCATTTGAGCTATGTACTGATTCAGACCCTGAGCGGCAACCACCGGAAAGTGAAGACCGGTATGTATGTGCTGGCACTGCTCTTCCTGCTCAAATTTATCCTTTAAGACGTAAATTTGCCCCCTGCGGGTCAAATACCCAAAATAAAGCAATCGATTTGCCGTTAATTGATTACCTTTGTCGGCAAACAAACCCGGGCGAAAGCCCTTAACAGAACAGACACATAAAATGGACTTCAAAAAGTGGAATAATCGAATCGGCTGGGCGGTATTCTCGATCGCCGCAGTCGTCTACCTGGCAACCATGGAGCCCTCGACCAGCCTCTGGGACTGCTCCGAGTTTATCGCAACCTCCTATAAGTTGGAGGTCGGACACCCCCCCGGGGCACCGCTCTTTATGCTCCTGGCCCGCCTGGCAACCCTCCTGGCACCCTCGACCCACTATGTTCCCCATGCGGTCAATGCCCTGAACTGCTTAGCCTCGGCCTTTTCTATTTTGTTCCTCTTTTGGACCATTACCCACCTGGGACGAAGACTCTACGCCCGCGGCCGCGAGCTGACCACGCCCGAGAAGTGGTCAGTCCTGGGTGCAGGAGCCGTCGGAGCCTTAGCCTACACCTTCACCGATACCTTCTGGTTCTCGGCCGTCGAGGGTGAGGTCTACGCCTTCTCGTCGCTCTTCACGGCCTTGGTCGTATGGCTGATGCTCAAGTGGGAGGAGCAGGCCGACGAGCCCCACGCCAACCGCTGGATTATCCTGATTGCCTACCTGATGGGACTCTCAATCGGTATCCACCTGCTGAACCTGCTGACCATCCCCGCCTTAGTCTTCATCTACTACTTCCGCAAGTACAAAAATCCTACCTGGCGAGGACTCTTCTATGCCACGCTGATTGCCGGTGCGATTCTTATCTTTTTGAACAACCTGATTATCCCCTATACGGTCTACATCGGGGCTATGGTCGATCTGTTCTGTGTCAACACGTTGGGTCTGCCTGTCAATTCGGGCATGGTACTCTTCTGCGCCGCCCTGTTTGGCGCCTTGGGCTGGGGCGTTTGGAAGAGCCACCGCACGGGACATGTACTGCTTAACACCCTGCTGTTGGCCCTGACGCTTGTTCTGGTGGGCTTCTCGTCGTATGCCACCGTGACGATTCGTGCAGCCGCCAACCCGCCGATGAACAGCAACAACCCGGATAATCCTCACGCCCTCTTAAGCCTGCTGAACCGCGACCAATACGGTCAGAAGCCGCTGCTCTACGGCGCCTACTACTCGGCACCGGCCGTGGATTACAACACCAAGACGGTCTACTATGTGGGCGACGACGGCAAGTACCACTCGGGCGAGGTGCTCACCTCGACGGTACACGACCCGCAGTTCATGCACCTCTTCCCCCGCATGTGGGACTCCCGCTACTCGGACCGCGACTACAAGCCCTGGGCGGCCCACCGCACCAAGGAGGAGTTGGTGCGTGATGCCGAGGGCAATGTGGTGCGTGACGAGCAGGGCCGACCCCAATACGAGACACGCTTAGAGTATGGCCGCACGGTGCGTTACAACGACGGTGAGCGGGTACGCACGGTGGTTGAGCCCACCTTCCGAGAGAACCTCAACTACTTCTTCTCCTACCAGCTCAACTACATGTATTGGCGCTACTTCCTGTGGAACTTCGTGGGTCGTCAGAGCGATATCCAGGCCCTGCACGAGACGATTTTGGATGGCAACTGGCGCTCGGGAATCAACGCCGTGGATGAGCTCTACATCGGCCCGCAGGACGAGGAGTTCCTGCCCCGTGAGCTGCGTGACAACCGAGCCCGCAACGCCTACTATTTTCTACCTTTCTTGTTGGGCCTTGTAGGTCTGGTCTATCAGCTGAACCGCGACCAGCGCAACTTTACAGTGGTGATGTGGTTGTTCCTGATGATGGGTATTGCGCTGGTGCTCTACTTCAACACCTCGCCCAACGAACCCCGTGAACGTGACTATATCTATGCCGGTTCGTTCTACGCCTTCTCGATCTGGATTGGTCTGGGTGTCATGGCCCTGCGTGACGGCTTGAAGTGGCTCACAAAGCGCGACTCGGCAACCATTGCTGCGCTGGCCACCCTGCTGGGAGCCGTGGTGCCGGGCATTCTCTGCGCCGAGAATTGGGACGACCACGACCGCTCGGGCCGCACCTTTGCCCGTGATATCGGTTGGAACTACTTGCAATCAACCCTCCCGAACTCGATTATTCTGAACTACGGCGACAACGACACCTTCCCCCTGTGGTTCAATCAGGAGGTCGATGGTGTGCGCCCCGATGTGCGCATCATGAATACCAGCTACTTAGGTGGCGAGTGGTACATCGACGAGATGAAGACCCGTGCCAACGAGGCGGCCGGGGTTCCCTTCTCGCTGCCACGTCACAAGTACACCCACTGCAACGAGCAGGTCTTCGTCGATCCGATTGTCGAGCGCCCCGTAGAGCTCAAGGAGGCCATCGCCTTTGTGGCCAACGACGACCCCCGTACGCAGGTGCCCCTGATTGACGGCACGATGGCCGACTACCTGCCCGCCAAGCTCTTTGCGCTGCCCGTCAATAAGGAGAATGCCCTGAAGGCCGGCATCGTGAAGGAGGAGGATGCCCACCTGATGGTCGATACCATCTACTTCCAGATCAACAAAGGGGTCATCTACAAGAGCGAGCTGATGCTCCTGGATCTTCTGGCCAACTTCGATTGGGAACGTCCGCTCTACTTCACCCAACCCTACATCCTGCAGGGGTTGAGCTCGAAGCACTACAACGACGACGGAACCTCGAACCCCTCGTTGATGGACTACCTGCAATTCGACGGCTATGCCTACCGCTTTGTGCCGATTCTGACCCCCTACGAGGCCTCGTGGGAGATTGGCCGCATCGACCCCGACTACGCCTATCCGCTGCTGATGAATACCTTCCGCTACGGAAACCTCTCGGATCCGGATGTCTACGTCGATAACTTCATCCAATACAACCTCTCGGCCTCGAAGTCACGCGAAGCCTTTGCCCGTGTAGCCAAGGAGTTGATTCGCCGTGGCGACGATGAGCGTGCCCTCGAACTGCTCGAAGAGGGACTTCGGCAGATGCCCACCACGCAGGTACGCTTCTCGGAGGCCAATACCCTCCCCTTCATCGAGGCCTACTACGCCATGGGCGAGCATGAGCGAGGTGATGCCCTGCTGCGCGAATATGCCCAATGTATCATGGAGTACATCGACTACTACCTCGGCTTCGAGGGTGCCCAGGGCGTAATGATCGAGAATGCCCTGATCGAGAAGCTCGAGCAGTTGGAGGTTCTCTACCAATTGGTGGTGGTGGCTGACCGTCAGGAGTTGGGCCGCGAGATGAATGACTACTACCGCTCGCTGGGCTATCTGGACGAAGAGCTCTACAACTTCGGCACGGAGTACACGACGTTAGACTCTATGAGTAATGAATAATGTTCAATGAGCAATAAGTTATAAATGAAAAAATTTCGATTTTTAGCCCTGTTGCTGCCGGCTGTTTTTACGATGAACAGCCTGGCAGCCCAAGAGATGGAGAGCCGCATCAAGGCACTCGAGGGGGTTACCGAGGTGAAGGCCCTGCCTGCGGGCGAGTTCAAGGAGAAGTATGAGGTGATGCTCCGCCAGCCGCTGGATTGGGGCAATCCCGAGGCCGGTGAGTTCGAGCAGCGTGTGGTCGTGATGCA
The DNA here is from genome assembly GCA_964426045.1 of uncultured Alistipes sp. Classification (GTDB taxonomy): domain Bacteria; phylum Bacteroidota; class Bacteroidia; order Bacteroidales; family Rikenellaceae; genus Alistipes. The sequence continues at coordinate 5,691 of CAYRPL010000091.1, forward strand.
CACCGGAGCCGACCGCCCCACGATGCTCATTACCCAGGGCTATGGTGCCGGCTTTGCCCTGCGTGAGCGCTATCGCGAGGAGATTTCGCGCATGTTCGATATGAATATGGTCTTTGTCGAGCACCGCTACTTCGACCGCTCGATGCCCGAGAATCCCAATTGGGACTACCTGACGGCCGAAAACTCGGCACACGACCTGCACGCCATCAAGAGCCTCTTTTCCAAGCTCTACCCCTCGAAGTGGGTGGCCTCGGGTATCAGCAAGGGTGGTACCACGACGATGCTCTACGCCACCTTCTACCCAGAAGATGTGGATGTCTATGTTCCCTATGTGGGCCCCGTCTGCACGGGCCGTGAGGATGGCCGCTTCAACCCCTTCCTGAAGCGGGTTTCGACCCCCGAAAAGCGTGCCGTAGTGGAGGCTTTCCAGCGTGAGGTGCTCAAGCGCAAGGAGGCACTCATGCCCCGCTTCGAGGCCTTCTGCAACGAGCAGGGGCTGAAGTTCCGTATCCCGCTGCGCGAGGTCTACGACTACTGCGTGCTGGAGTACGCCTTCTCATTCTGGCAGTGGGGTTCGGATGTGGCTTCGATTCCCGCCACAACCGCCTCGGACGAGACACTTGTTGAGCACCTGATTAAGTCCGTGGGCCCCGATTACTTCGCCATCGGCGGTGCCAACTCCTCGTTCTTTGTCCAGGCCGCCAAGGAGCTGGGCTACTACCCCTACGACCTTCGCCCCTTCAAGGGACTCATCGAGCTGAAGTCGTCGAAGGACTACCTGCGCAAAATCTTTATCCCCGAGGAGTTGCGCGAGGTAGAGTTCGACAAGGCCCTATACAAGAAGATGCGCAAATACCTCAGGCAGAACGACCCGAAGATGCTTCTGATTTATGGCGAGGATGACCCCTGGACTGCCCCTGGAGCCGGTTGGGCCGCCAAGGGTAAGCAGCAAATGCACTACTTCGTAGACCCCGCCGGCAGCCACCGTTCCCGCATCATGACCCTGCCCGACGAGCAGAAATATCGGGCCATGGCCTTGCTCTACAAGTGGCTCTTTTTGGAGGATTAGCATCTATGGTTAAAGACAAATCAGGAAAGGCGGACTTCGGTTCGCCTTTCCTGATTTTAGGAGGCTAAGAAGCACTAATTCCTAAAATAATAGAAATATTTGAGCACATTCACAACCGAAGTGCAAAATAAAGGATCAACGACAATACAAAAAA
>CAYRPL010000092.1:0-6907 GCA_964426045.1 uncultured Alistipes sp.
GCACTTCTGGCGGGGGTGAAATCGTTAGAATTTGACTTGTTAGACAGCCTCTTTTTCAATTCTTTAGGCTCGTTACTTCGCTTCCAGGAGCAGTTGCAGGGGGATATGCAGGCGCTCCTGCCACGAGGTTTCGTCGTGGGCTGCGCCGGCAAAGAAGCGGGTCGTAAAGTGGGGCTCACACCACCCCTTGGCCGCAAAGAGTGAATCGACCTGCTGTTGGTAGGGGGCGTAGCCCGCATCGATGGTTTGGTCGCCGTAGTCCATATAAATCAGGCGGCTGTTCACTTCGGGCAGGTAGTCGGTGAGGTAGTCACGGAAGGCCTTGGACCAGGTGGGAGCCTCGTGCTCGATATTGCCGATGGCCGTGGGGGTATGGGTTGAAAGGCAGCCCGCAGCTCCGAAGATTTCGGGGTATTCGCAGAGGGCATAGAGCGAGATCAAGCCACCCATGCTGGAGCCCATCACCACCGTATTTTCGCAATCCGTCAAGGTCGAGTAGCGGCTGTCGATAAAGGGTTTCAACTCTTAGGTCAGGAAGCGCAGGTATCTGTCGGCAAGGAACTGTTCACGCTCGAAGGTACCCAGCAGTTCATTATCGGCGGACAGGTAGTCGAGCATACGCTGCGGGGTGTACTCCGTCAGGCGGTCGGTCGGATGGTTATCGACACCCACCACGATAAAGGGGCGGCAGAGGCCCTCACGCTGCAGGCGCTGGGCCACGGCATCGACATTCCAACTCTTCTTATTCCACGAGGTCGTCTCGTCGAAGAGCATCTGTCCGTCGTGCATATAGAGCACGGCATATTTTTGTGTGGGGTCGTACTCCTCGGGGAGCCACACCAGCACATCACGCACCGGAATCAGCTCGGTGGCAAAATGCTCGTATATCTCCAGGCGGCCGGCATCGGCCTGTTGCTGCCCCGCTTTCGGGCCTGCGCAACCACACATCACAGCCCCACAGAGGGCCATCAACAAACATTTGATTCGCATTTTGAGCATCCGTTCTAAGAGTAATTAAGAGTTACGAATATCGTCCAGACCCATATCCTTATAGGTCGATTGCAGCTCCTCGTGGCGATCCGAAATCAGGAGCAGTTTATCGCCCAGCAGCAGCTGGGTCTTACCCTGCGGCACGAAGTAGTCGCCATCGCGGCAGACCATCATCACCAACGTATTGTCCGGCAGCGAGATATCCTTCAGCGTATCACCCTGCGCCAACATCGAGGCGTTCACCTCCACCTCCGAGAGTACCGAGGTAATGCTGTCGTGCATCTTAACATCGAACGAGCTCTCACGCTCCTCATAGGCCAGACCCAGCAGGTTGGCTACACCACTGACGGTCGTACCCTGCACCAAGAGCGAAAGGATGGTCACCAGGAATACCACATTAAAAATCAGGCGGGCCGCCTCCTCGGGGACACCCCCCAGGAGCGGATAGGTGGCAAAGATGATGGGCACGGCGCCACGCAGGCCCACCCACGAGACATAGAGTCGGGCCTTGGAGGTAAACTTACGGAAGGGGGCCATACAGAGGAATACTGCTGCCGGTCGGGCTACAACCATCATAAAGACAGCCACCAAACCACCCAGAATCAGCACCGGCGGGTCGAGCAGTTCGCGGGGATTGACCAGCAGACCCAGCGTAAGGAACATCACAATCTGCCACAGGGACTGGAATCCGTCGAAGAAGTTTACCACCTCCTGCTTATCGTCCAAGCGCAGGTTACCTACCACCAGGCCCGAGAGGTAGACAGCCAGGTAGCCGTTGCCCTGCAAGAGCGAGGTAAAGGCGAAGGAGAAGAAGGCGAAGGCGAGCATCAGCACCGGATAGAGGGCCTTGTTCGAGAACTTCATGCGGTTTATCACCCAGACGGCCAGGCGACCAATCAGGTAACCGCAAATCAGACCCACAACCATCTGTACGAGGAACATCACCAGCGCCGCCGGCACGCTTGTCGAGCCGTCACCCTGGGTTACGATGCTGATAAGCAACACGGTGAGCATATAGGCCACCGGGTCGTTCGATCCACTCTCCAGCTCAAGCAGTGGTCTAAGATTCTGCTGCAGGCCCTGCTTCTTGGTTCTCAAAATCGAGAATACCGAGGCCGAGTCGGTCGAGGCCATGGTCGATGCGAGCAGTAGCGACAAGGCGAAGGAGATCTCCTTGCCGAACAGGGGGGCCATCAGATAGACAAAGAGCGAGAGGATGAGGGCCGTAAGCAGTACACCGACCGTAGCGAGCACCACTCCCGGGCCTATGACGGGTCGTATCTGCGAATATTTGGTCTCCATACCACCCGTAAAGAGGATGACACAGAGGGCTATCATACCGATAAACTGCGTCAGTTCGAAGGAGTTATACGAAATCCAACCCATTCCACTGAAGAACATACCCACTCCCAGGAAGAGGAGCAACGAGGGGGCCCCCAGTCGATAGGCTGCCTTACCGGCCATTACGGCAATAAAGAGCAGGATGGCACCTACCAGCAAAAAATTCTCACTACTAATCTCAATCATCGCTTTTTATGTTTATCGGGAGGTCAATCAGAATCAACCTCCCGTGTGTTTTCAAACCAACTTACTGCTCGCGCTGGAAGAGTTTCAACTCACCCAAGGGGCGATACTCCAGCTCGACATACTCAAAGGGGCGGCAGGCCGTCAGGCGGCCATCCTCCGAACTGTAGAGGGCCACCACCACAGCCGGCACGGTTCCGGCCTAGGGGCGCAGCGGCTCCACATTGCCGCTGTTGCAGGCATCCAGCACCTCACGCATCCGCTCCTTGGGAAAATAGAGCTCCTCGTACTTCAGGTAGCGCTTCGTGCGGGGCATATAGGGAAGTCCCTCACCACCAAAGCAGCGACGCAGCACGATTCCCTGCCCCAACAACAGGGCCGACCATCCGGCAATCGCAAGGGCCAGGTAGAGGCTCTCGTTTACTCCTTCGCCCAGGCGGAGGGCCGTTAAAATCATCAGAACTCCTGCGGCCGTAGTCAGCAGGGGGCCCACCAGGGGCTTGCGACGAATGACCACTTCATTATTCGAGAGGGCGCATACAGCTGCGTCCATAGCTTTTCTGTCCATATTTCTAAATTGGGTTTGGGCGTATCCGTGGGGTGTAGACTCTCCGCACCCCTTCGCATACGCAGGTTTCTAATTTGGTTGGAAGGGCCATAGGCCCTATGCACGGTTGCTATTTGGGCACCATGCAGATCTCTCGGTGCCCGATAAAACCCAATTAAATACGGAGCCGACACAATACCCGCAGCCATTCGACGGGTGTTGGTTCGGCCAAGAACGTAAGGTGGTGACTCTCCGCAATCGGAGCGGCCCAGCTGCCTCGCGCCCGCACCCCCACATCCATACGCAGGAGTTTCTGCAGACGCAGCACAACAGAGCGAGTCCCCGTGTTATACTCGGGGCCCAACTTTATCTGAAAAACGGGCAACTCACAGGGCATCTGCACCAGCTGTCGGCAGACTGCCAGATAACTCTCCTCCATCTCGGAGCTGTAAGAGGCCGCCTGGAGGGTCGGTACACGAACAGCGCCCTCCTCTCGCGAACCCTCATAGAGAGCTCCGAAAAGCAACAGTGTCCATACCAATCTCCAAAATTTCATTCTTCTGTTATTTAGACAATCAGCGACTACCTAATGGTAATACTTCCAACCAACCACCAATCACTGCGGAACAAAAATATAGGTAATCGTTCCACGCTGTTTCTCGGGGGCCGACGTATCGATATTGACCGTCGAGGAGCGGGCGGCACGCAGGGCCACCTCGCGCATATAGTCGTCACCACCCGAGCGCACACGGGCCGATGTGACCCGCCCGTCGGGGCGCACCTCAATCTCGACGACCACCTCGCCGCCCCCCTCGCACTGATAGGCGGGGGTCACCAGGTGGCGGGCCGTGCGCACCGGATCCTTCACATCGAGTCTTACGGTGACATAGCCGGCCACCTTCGCATCCTGACGCTTCTCGTCGCTTGCCGAACCGCTGTCGCCCGCATGGCGAATGGCATCGGCCTCGGCCAGACCCTGCTCATAGGCGGCACGGTTGGCCCGCATCCGCTCGGCAGCAGCTATAGCATCGGCATTGAGTTCCGAGGCGTGGTTTCCACGGTCGGTGCGCAAGTTCTCGTTCAGCACATTCTCGTTCGAGGCTGCATTCTGCACCTGGTCCCAATCAAACGACTGCTCCTGCTGTCGTTCGCGCACCTGCTGCTCCAACCTATCGCGCTCGGTCTCGAGGTCGGCCAGCGTATTGAGGTCGATATAGACCGTGGTCTCGACGGCCCGACCGCCCACCACAATCTTCGAGGTGACAAAGGCGATACCCAGCACCAGATAGAGAATCAGCGTAATGCACAATCCGATGCGGTGGTCATAGGCCCATTCGCCCACATCTTCACGTTTGTTGTCAAACGGAAGGCGCAGCCGAGGGCGCTTCAGAGGCTTATTGGAGTGCGTTTCTGTCATTAAAGTGCTACTATTTTGTGCAAAAATACGATTTTTCCCCGAAAATCACTATCTTTGCATATTAAAATTACAAAAAACGAACAATATGTCTTTGAAACAGCAAACTCTCAAAGCACCCATTACCTTTTCGGGCAAGGGTCTGCATACGGGTCTTCAGGTGACGATGACCGTAAAGCCGGCCGCTGCAAATTCCGGTATTGTATTCCGCCGCATCGACCTGGAGGGAGCCCCCACGGTTCCTGCGTTGTGCGACTATGTAACCGACACCTCGCGTGGTACGACCATCGAGCAGGGCGCAGCCCGCGTATCGACCATCGAGCACATCATGTCGGCCCTCTGGACCCTGGGCGTGGATAACGCCGAGATCGAGATCAATGCCCCCGAGACCCCCATCATGGATGGTTCGGCCCGCGAGTATGCCGCCGCCATCGTCGAAACAGGCCTCGAGGTGCAGCCCGCCGAGCGTCAGTACTACCAGGTGACCGAGAAGATGGTCTACACAATTCCCGAGAAGGGGGTCGCCGTTATCCTCTACCCCGACGACGAGTTCTCGGTATCGGTACACGTCGACTACAACTCGAAGGTCATCGGCAACCAATATGCCACCTTCATCCCGGGTGACGACTACGCCTCGAAGATTGCCCCCTGCCGCACCTTCGTCTTCCTGCACGAGCTGGAGCCGCTGATGAAGATGAACCTGATTAAGGGTGGCGACCTGGATAACGCTATTGTTGTGGTAGAAAACCCCGTATCCGACGAGCAGCTGGAGCACCTGAAGGGTATCTTCAACAAGCAGGACATCCAAATTACGGGCGGCTACCTGAATAACTTGGAGTTGCGTTTCAACAACGAGCTGGCCCGCCACAAGCTCCTGGATCTGCTGGGTGACTTTGCCCTGCTGGGTCGCCGCATCAAGGGTCGGGTATGGGCTACCCGCCCGGGCCACTTCGCCAATACGGAGTTCATGAAGCAGACCAAGCGTGCCATCCGCAAGGAGGGTGAGAAGCCCCGCTTCAAGTACGACTGCCGCCAGCCGGCCCTGCACGACATCAACTCGATTCGTCGCATGCTGCCCCACCGCCCCCCGTTCCTGCTCGTAGACCGCATCTTCCACCTGGATCAGACCTCGGTGGCCGGTATCAAGAATGTAACGATGAACGAGCCCTTCTTCGTGGGTCACTTCCCCGAGGAGCCCGTGATGCCGGGTGTGCTGATTGTCGAGGCCATGGCTCAGTGCTCGGGTATTCTGGTTTTAGGTACGGTGCCTGACCCCGAGAACTACTCGACCTACTTCATGAAGATCGACGGCGTGAAGTTCAAGCGCAAGGTGGTTCCCGGCGACACGCTGCAATTTGAGATTAACCTGCTGGAGCCCATCCGCCGCGGTGTTGCCCTCTGCGAGGGTAAGGCTTTCGTGGGTGACACGCTCGCCTGTGAGGCGGTGATGATGGCCCAGATCGTAAAGAATAGGAAGTAAACTTAAAACAAAGCTATGATCAGTCCTTTAGCCTATGTACACCCCGACGCCAAGTTGGGTGAGAATGTAACCGTAGAGCCCTTTGCCTACATCGCCGGCGATGTGGAGATCGGCCCCGACTGCTGGATCGGCCCCGGAGCCGTCATCCACGATGGTGCCCGCATCGGCAAAGGTTGTAAGATTCACACCGCCGCCTCGATTGCGTGTCTGCCCCAGGATTTGAAGTTCGCGGGCGAGAAGACCACCGCTGTCATTGGCGACTACAACGACATCCGCGAGTATGTGACCATCAGCCGCGGTACGGCCTCGACCGGCACGACCATCATCGGCAGCCACAACCTGCTGATGGCCTATGTGCACGTCGGCCACGACTGCGTAATCGGCAGCCACTGCGTGGTAGCCAACCGCGTATCGTTTGCCGGTGAGGTGCACGTCGATGATTGGGCCGTTGTAGGCGGTCACGCCGCCATCCACCAGTGGACCCACATCGGTGCCCATGTGATGATTCAGGGAGGTGCCCTGCTCGGAAAGGATGTTCCTCCGTATGTAATTGTACGCAACGACACGCTGCGCTATGCGGGTGTAAACCGTGTGGGTCTGAGCCGTCGCGGTTTCTCGAACGAGCGCATCGCCGAGATTCACGAGGCCTGCCGCATTCTGTTCCAGAGCGGTCTGAACTACATCAACGGCTGCGACGAGGTCGAGAAGCAGATTCCGCAGAGCGAGGAGCGCGACTACCTGCTCAACTTTATCCGCTCTTCGAAGCGAGGCATCATCAAGCCCTACGCCTCGGATCGGGAGTAAGCAAAAGCACACCTTATGTATTAAAGAGTAATCTTCGGGTTGCTCTTTTTTTGTATGTATATGGCGAAATAAAAATGTACTTAAAAGGATTTATTATGGGTCACCTGCAAAAGTGTGTGTTTACGCATAAATCTTCATTAACCTAAAA
>CAYRPL010000093.1:0-6850 GCA_964426045.1 uncultured Alistipes sp.
TGCTGCAAATTGATGCTTAACAAAATATTTGAATAATTTTCAAACAGCTTCTAATATTTTTTAATTAGTAATTAGTAATTAGTGGTTGGAAATGTGGGAGTTGTAGGATAGATATTCCCATATTTCCTATATCTCCTAAAATTCCCACAGCTTCCAAATAATTTTGAATTTTGAATTTTGAATTTTAGAAGGGGTATCCTACGCCGAAATTCAGGGCGGTGTTCTTCCACTTGAAGTTGCGAATCCAGCGCTCGCCGGCGGGGTTGTTGGGGTTGTGGAGCTGAATACCCCAGTCCAGACGCAGGATGGCGAATTTGATATCCAGGCGCAGGCCGATGCCGGTATTGAAGCCGAGCTCTTTGTAGAAGTCGCCGCGGAAGACGGCATCGGGCGAGTACTCGGCATTGTTCTCGCGCAGGAACCAGATGTTACCCACATCAAAGAAGGTGGCTCCGTGGAAGATGCCCCAGATGGGGAAGCGAAATTCGAGGTTGGCCTCCAGGCGCATATCTCCCAGCTGGGTGGGGTAGAGCGAGTTTTCGGGAATCGAGGTGGTACCCGGGCCGAGGGTACGAGGGGTCCAGCCGCGCATCGAGTTACTGCCGCCGACATAGAAGAGGCGGTCCATGGGCAGGGCCTCGGCATTTCCGTAGGCGATACCGCAGCCGGCATAGATGCGACCCGCGATGGCGCTCTTCTCGCCCAGCATAATTTTGTGGCTCAGGCTGGCATCCACACGGAAGTATTGCGAGTAGCGGATGCCAAAGAGTTCGTAGTAATCCTTTCCCGCGGCGGGTGAGCCGAAGAGGTGTGAGAGTCCGTCGAGCAGGTTGCCGGCAATCTCGGCATTGAGACGTACAACGGTGGCATTTCCCGTCAGGTTGCGGCGCTGGTTGTTGTAGACGTAGCCGAAGTTGAGGGCCGAGATCAGCTGTGAGCTGTAACTGTTCTGCAGGTAGCGATTCTGCAGCGAGTTGTAAAAATCCTCGTCGATAAAGCTCATATCCACGACCGTGATATCAATCGGGCGCAGCGAAAAACTCGAATAGCCATGGTTGCTCCACGAGTAACCCCACGAGGCGTTTGAGAGGGTACGACGGTAGTAGGGGCGGTCCTGGAAGTTCACCGAGACCGAGATCTTGGTGCGTGGTGTCACCAGGGTACGGAAGCGGTTCGAGGAGAAGGGGAGCAGGAAGCGCGGGAAGGAGAGTCCGCCCAAGAATCCCACCTCCGAGGCGTTGCGTTTCTTGGCATCGGGGGCTCGCATATACTCGTAACCGAGTGTGAAGTCCAAGTCTAAGGCCTCGACCCCACGGAAGATGTTTCGATTTTGGTACCCCAAGGTGGCCTTCAGACCGTAGAAGCTGGAGGTCACACTCCCCTCCAGCTCAATCTTGTAGCTCTGTTTGAGGGTGGGGGTGCAGAGGATGTTGCAGCTCAGGTAGCCCCGCTCGAAGCGGCGTACATAGGTGGTATCCGGAAGCCCCTCGCCGCGTGAGAGGGTCACCGTATCGACAACGAGGGTGCGCTGCGGCTGCTCGATAAAGGCGATGCGGGCACTCTTAAAGTAACCGGTGGACATCAGACGGTCGTAGGTGCGTGTGAGGCTGTTGGCGTTGAAGTTCAGCCCTTCATAGATGGGAACCAGCGTGCGGACCACCTTGGGCCGGATGTTGGGCTTCCCCTCGTAGACGATATCCAGACCCCGGTAGGTCATCGTATCGAGGCGGCTTAAGAGGGTGCTGTCGGCCTTCGTGGGGTCGTACTGCGGGTAGATGCAGAGGTCGTTGATCTGGTAGATGCAGTTGTCGGCCATGATCGGCTCGCCACTGTCGGTGTAGCCCGTCACCCGAGGCTTGATAATCATGCGCAGCCCGACCCGATAGGGCTCCTTCAGCGTGTCGGCCACATAGGAGATGTTGTTGACCGAGAAGTTGTAGTAGCCCTTGCTCTTCAGGTGGGCTGTGATGCGCTCACGCTCCTTGGTCAGGGTCTCGAGGTTGTAGATCTCACCCTCACGAATCAGGCAGTTGGCCGTATCTTGCAGGATGATGGGCTCCAGCGAGCGGTCGCGGAACTCGTAGCTCATGTGCGAGATGTAGTAGGGCTTGCCCTGGTGGGTGCGGTAGGTGATGTAGGCGCGATGGGCACGGCGCGTGGTGTCGGTCTCGTAGCTCACCTGCGAGGCGAAGAATCCCCGTGCATCCATGTAGTTCTTGAAGTTGAGGGCCGAGCGTTCGGTCATCATCGTGTCGAGCAGTACCGGCTCCTCGCCCCATTTGCGCTTCAGGTTGTTCCAGCCGTTCTCCTTCTCGGGATTGGCCTGGTTGTAGATCCAGACGTAGAAGTTGGTGCCGAAGAGGTGCTTGTTGGGGCGCTGGCGCAGGTGGTTGCGGAGCTCGGCGGCCGTGATGCGCTCCTTGCGCGGAAGCTCCTTGTCGCTCTCGATGGTCACCTTCTGTACCAGGTACTGCCCCTCCTGGAACTTGCGCGTCACGTTGCAGGAGGCGAGCAGCAAGCTCACACCCAAACCCAAAATTATGCTGCGCAAAATCCGCTTCATCGGCTTAAATCCACTGCTCTTAAACTAACCTTCCCTCCTTAATTCGGCGATAAAACGCTCATAATTGGCGATTTCGTCGTGTAGTAAATGCTGCTCGATGGGGTAGAGCCTTCCCTCCTCCCAGCCAAGTCGCCCCTCGGCCTCGAAGGTGGCATTTCCCACCAGGCGGGTGGTGATCTGCTCCCCCTCGATGCGGCAGTTGCACCGCACCATGCCGCCTCGGTTGCGCACCTTCAACTCCTCGCCTGCGGGCGAGAGGTCGAGCAGTACGGCAACCGTCGAGGAGGCGGTCATCGCCGTTCCGCATGAGTTGGTGAGCCCCACACCCCGCTCCCAGGTCGCAACGAAGAGCTCTTGCGAAGTGTCGCTGCGGAGCATGCTGAGGTTGATGCCGCGCGGAAACCACTCCTCGAGGGTCGGAATCTTGCGTCCCAACTCCTCCAAGAGGTCGAAATCGACCTCATCGACTACCGCCACCAAGTGGGGATTTCCCAAGTTGAGGTAGCTGAACCGCAATTCGGGGTGGAGTGCCTCAATGGGTCTGTTGATGAAGCGCTCGCCTCCACGGGGAAACTCCTCGCCGAAGGTGCGTATGGCAATATCGACGCCATAGGTGGGTATCGAGCCGAAAATGGGCTCTTCACGACGAATCGGATAGCGACCCCGACCCGAAAAGAGTGCAAACTCGCTTTGGTGCAGATAGCGCTCGTCGGCAAGGCGTGCTACGCAGCGAATCCCGTTGCCACACATCTCGGCCTGCGAGCCGTCGGTATTCAGCATCCGCATTGCATAGCCCTCCGCACGCTTTTCGAGCAGCAGCAGGCCGTCAAGCCGATGGTTCCACAGCTGCTCGCAGGTGGCACGCGCAAAGGCCGCATAATCCACCCCCTCGAGGGCTGCAGCCTCGCTGACGGCATCCACCAGCACAAAGCGGTTTGCCGAGCCGTGACAGATAATATATGGAATCTCGCGCTTCATTTACCTCTCTTTTGGGCCGTGCATATCCGACCCGGATGTAAAATTTGGTCAAAAATACGAAGAATCACCCGCTTTAACAAATTTCTAAAGAAAAAATCCCCGAAATGCCGGCTTTTCGTCGTGAATTTTTATAACTTTGAGGCTCAAAAGAGAGATAAGGTTATGGTAGAAAAGTTTTTGAGGGCCTCAGATACGGCCCTCCATGTCTGCGACTCGGAGCAGGGTGAGCGCTGCATCGTGCTGCTGCACGGATACCTCGAATCCCTGCTTGTTTGGGAGGAGTTTGTCCCCCTGCTCTATAAGCAGGTGCGTGTCGTTACGCTCGACTTGCCCGGCCACGGAATCTCCGAGGTCAAGGGCGAGGTGCATACGATGGAGTACCTGGCCGATACGGTCAAGGCGGCCCTCGATGCGCTGAAAATTGAGCGCTGTACGCTGGTGGGCCACTCGATGGGAGGCTACGTCGCTCTGGCCTTCTGCGAGCGCTATCCCGAGCGCCTGGAGCGCATGGTGCTGCTGAGCTCGACGCCCAATGCCGACACCCCCGAGAAGGCCGAGAACCGCCGTCGTGAAATCGCCCTCGTGAAGGCCGGCAAAAAGGAGCAGCTGGCCCGTGTGGCCCCCGCTGCGGGCTTTGCCGAGCAGAACCGTCTGCGCCTGAAGGATGCCATCGAGGATCTTGTCGAGCAGGTCTTTCTGACCGAGGAGGAGGGTATTGTCGCCCTGCTCAACGGAATGATTGCCCGCCCCGACCGTAACCAGATGCTTCGCCAATCTCCGGTTCCCCAGCTCTTTATCTTTGGCAAAAAGGATGGTTATATCCCCCTCGAAGTGGCCGAGCAGCTCGCTGCCTCTCATCCTCAGGCCCAGGTACTCTGGCTCGAGAACTCCGGACACATGGGATTCGTAGAAGAGCCGGAAATGGTCGCTACGGCGTTGCTGTGATAAGGGGCATCTGCATTTGCCCCTTCGGACTGCAATGGGCAGCAATGGATGTTTTTGTTAGAAATCTGTTGATAGTTTTGTGTTGGAAATTTGGTGGTTCGGACAATTAGAGCTACCTTTGCCGTGTAATTCCGAAACCCCTTACAAAGAGGATAGCCGACGAATGAGAAAACGGGCCCACAAAGAGTTCAGCAACTATTTTGCGGAGGTAGGATTGGCGCTTCAGCGACAGAAGCGTCAGCGATGTGGGGAGCCGTGTGTATGGATGTGAACCGTCGTGGCCGATTGTGCCGTGACGGTTTCTGATTTTTTAGTCGGGGTGGGGTTGCTACAGGTTGGAAGTAAGGATTTTTACAGATTACCGCAAAAAGCTTAGAAAGAGACAAAACAAAAGAATAGAAAGAATAGAAAGAATAGAAGGATGAAAGTAGCAGTTATTATGGGTTCGACGAGCGACTGGGGCGTGATGTCGGCCGCAGTAGAGATGCTCGAGGAGCTGGGTATCGAGTACGAGAAGCGCGTAATTAGTGCACACCGCACACCGCACCTGATGGTGGAGTATGCCACCACGGCGCGTGAGCGTGGAATCGGTTGCATCATTGCCGGAGCCGGAGGTGCTGCCCATGTGGCGGGTGTGACGGCCGGTCTGACGACCGTTCCGGTGATCGGTGTGCCGATTAAGACCTCGGCCCTGGGTGGCTTGGATTCGCTGCTCTCGATTGTGCAGATGCCCGGAGGCGTTCCCGTATCGACCACGGCCATCAATGGTGCAAAAAATGCAGCCCTGATTGCCGCCTCGATCTTTGCCCTGACGGACAAGGCTCTCGAGGAGCGTCTTGTGGAGTTCCGTCGTCAGCAGACCCAGAAGGTGCTGGAGGCCGAGTTGTAACCCTAAAAGCGAGCAGACCGCAATGAAGAATTATCGCATCTATGTAGAAAAGTTGCCCCGCTTTCAGGTGGAGGCAGAGAGCATGAAGCGCGAGCTGAACGACAACCTCGGGCTCGCTCTCACGGGCTTTCGTTGGATCAATGTATATGACCTCTTCGGCTTTACGCCCGAGCTGGTCGAGCAGAGCCGCTATACGGTCTTTGGCGAGCGTGTAACGGATTGTGTGACCGATGAGCTGGATTTGACTGATAAGAGCCACCTGGCCATCGAGTTCCTGCCCGGACAGTTCGACCAGCGTGCCGCCTCGGCTGTCGATTGTGTCAAGCTCATCGACCCTGCGGCCGATGTCCGCATCCGCAGCTCGAAGGTCTATATCTTTGAGCCGGCGCTCTCCGCTGAGCAGATGGAGGCTGTGAAGCACTACTGCATCAACGCTGTGGAGTCGCGCGAGAAGAATCTGAAGCAGCTTGCCGAGGTCGAGGAGGCTGAGCCGACTGCTGTCCCCGTATTGGAGGGATTCACCGATTTGAGCGAGGAGCAGCTGGCCCCCTTCTGCAAGGAGTATGGCCTGGCGATGAACAGCGACGACCTGCGCGAGGTGGTAAACTACTTCTGCAAGGAGGGTCGCAACCCCCGTGAGACGGAGCTGCGCATCCTGGATACCTATTGGAGCGACCACTGCCGCCACACCACCTTCACCACCGAGCTGGAGGGTATTACGGTCGAGGAGTCGGTCTTCAAGTCCGAGATTGAGGATTCGCTGGCCCTCTATCTGAATATTCGTCGTGAGCTGGGTCGCGAGCAGAAGAGCATCTGCCTGATGGATATCGCCACCATTGGTGCCCGCTGCCTGAAGAAGCGGGGCCTGCTCGAGGATTTGGAGGTGAGCGAGGAGAATAACGCCTGCTCGATCTATGTCGATGTGGATGTCGATGGCCAAACCGAGCAGTGGCTTCTGCAGTTCAAGAACGAGACGCACAACCACCCCACCGAGATTGAGCCCTTCGGAGGAGCTTCGACCTGCTTAGGTGGCGCCATTCGTGACCCGCTGTCGGGTCGCAGCTACGTCTACCAGGCGATGCGTGTAACGGGAGCCGGTAATATCTACGCTCCGGTGAGCGAGACGATGAAGGGAAAACTCCCGCAGGCGATTATCAGCCGCAAGGCCGCTGCCGGCTACTCGAGCTATGGCAACCAGATTGGTCTGGCTACGACCCACCTGCGCGAGATTTATCACCCCGACTATGTGGCCAAGCGCCTCGAGGTGGGTGCTGTGGTGGGTGCCGTGAAGGCCGAGCATGTGCGTCGTGAGCGCCCCGAGGCGGGAGATGTGGTGATTATGCTGGGTGGCCGCACGGGTCGTGACGGCATTGGCGGAGCCACGGGTTCGTCGAAGGAGCACACCGAGCAGTCGCTCGAGACCTGCTCGAGTGAGGTACAGAAGGGTAATGCCCCCGAGGAGCGTAAGCTGGAGC
>CAYRPL010000094.1:0-5721 GCA_964426045.1 uncultured Alistipes sp.
ACGAAGCTAAATAGCCCGTGCTACAAAGATACTAATTTTTATCGTCACAAATATAAAAAAAGCCCATCTAACAAAAAACTTGTTAGACAGGCTCTTTCTATCGGGGGGGGTTACCGAAAAGGGGATTCGGTTGTTTTACTTCAGCTTGAAGTCCTCGTCGGCACGCATAGGCATCGGCTTGTTGTAGTAGCCGCTCTCGAGGCGCTCCTTGATGGAGCGGAAGACGCCCAGCGTATACTCCACGTCCTCCATCGTGTGGGCGGCCGTAGGAATCACGCGCAGGATCATCTCGCCCTTCGGGATGACGGGGTAGACCACAATCGAGCAGAAGAGGTGGTGGTTCTCGCGCAGGTCAACAACCAGGTTGGTAGCCTCGTCCACCGAGCCCTTCATAAAGACGGGGGTTACGGGGGTATTCGTCACACCGATATCGAAGCCGCTCTCCTTCAGACCGCTCTGCAGGGCGTTGGTAATCTCCCACAGCTTCTCTTGCAGCTCGGGGCGGTTGCGGATAATCTCCAGGCGCTTCAGGGCTCCGATAACCATCGGCATAGGCAGCGACTTGGCGTAGAGCTGCGAGCGCATATTATAACGGAACAGGTTGATCAACCAACGGGGACCGGCCACGAAGGCTCCGATACCGGCCATCGACTTGGCGAAGGTATTGAAGAGCACATCCACGCCATCTACCACGCCGAAGTGGGCTGCCGTACCGCGACCACCCGGGCCCATGGTACCGAAGCCGTGGGCATCGTCAACCAGCAGGCGGAAGTTGAACTCCTTCTTCAGGGCTACGATCTCGTCGAGCTTACCCATATCACCCTTCATACCGAAGACACCCTCGGTGATAACCAGCACACCACCACGCTGCTCCTCGGCGAGCTCCGTAGCGTGCTTCAGCTGCAGGCGCAGCGAGTCGATGTCGTTGTGACCGAAGACAAAGCGCTTACCATTATGCATACGCAGACCGTCGATGATGCAGGCGTGGGCCTCGGCATCATAAACCACTACGTCGCGGTGGGTCAGCAGGCAGTCGATAATCGAGAGCATACCCTGGTAACCAAAGTTCAGCAGGAAGGCATCGGGCTTACCCACAAACTCGGCCAGCTCACGCTCCAGCTGCTCGTGATACTTGGTCTGACCGCTCATCATACGGGCACCCATCGGGTAGGCCATACCAAACTCGGCAGCTCCCTTGGCATCAGCCTCACGCACCTCGGGCAGGTTGGCCAGGCCCAGGTAGTTGTTCAAACTCCAGTTCAGCACCTTCTGACCGCGGAAGGTCATGTGGGGACCGAGCTCACCCTCCAGCTTCGGGAAGGCAAAGTAACCGTGGGCAAAGGCCATATACTGACCAATCGGACCACCGGCATTCTTCTCTAATCTGTCAAAAATGTCTACCATCTCTATTTGGGTTTTTAAGTTTAAAAATTTTCTAACCCACAAAGTTAGCGAAAAAATACTTCATTTGGTCAAAAAATCCAAAATATTTCTATTTTTAAGTATTTCTACTCATTGGGTGGGGATGGTTTGGGGGTGGTTTCAGGATGGTTTGGGAGGGATTTTGGGTGATTTCGGGATGGAATTTGGAGGGATTTAAGGATAGTTTGGGGTGAGATTTGCGGGTAGTTAAGATAAAAATATACGCTTTTCGTATTTTTTTACTACATTTGCAATATGACAGCACTCTTTAACGACATCATCTTCGGCCCCGTGCGCTCACGCCGCTTGGGCCTCTCGCTGGGGGTAAACCTCCTGCCCACCCACTCGAAGCTCTGCTCCTTCGACTGCATCTACTGCGAATGCGGCTGGAACAGCGACCACCCGGGGCCCCGCCGCTTCAACGAGCGGGCCGACATCAGCCGCCTTTTGGCCGAGACCCTGCAGCAAATGGTTGCCGACGGCACCCCTCCCGACGTAATCACCTTTGCCGGAAATGGCGAGCCTACCCTCCACCCCGAATTTGAGGCGATAATTGACGACACGCTGGCTCTGCGCGACAAGTTCTGCCCCTCGGCCAAGGTCTCGGTGCTGAGCAACGCCACGCAGCTCCACCGCGAGGGGGTCTGCCGGGCCCTGCGCCGTGTCGATAACAACATCCTGAAGCTCGACTCGGCCTTCGACGCCACCGTGCGCCGCATGAACAACCCCCAGGGAGCTTACTCCGTAGAGCGGGTGGTCGAGCAGCTCTGCTCCTTTGACGGAGAGCTGATTGTCCAGACCATGTTCCTGCGTGGCGAGGTCGATGGCGCACCCATCGACAACACCACCGAAGAGGAGATTGCAGCCTGGCTCCGCCTCATCGAGCGCATCCGCCCCAAGCAGGTGATGGTCTACTCGCTCGACCGCGACACCCCCTGTCAGACCCTCATAAAAGTTACCCGCGAAGAGCTGCAGCAGATTGCCGCCCGTGTCGAAGCCCTCGGCATCCCCTGCCCCGTAGCGGGATAGTTTTTCAATTCACAATTCACACTTCACAATTCACAATTTTCTACTTAAAACAATTCCTAATTCCTAACTCCTAATTCCTAATTAGAAATTTGGCAGGGTTCGTGCACGCCTATCGGAAATTAAATTTCGATGAAGGCTATGTTACTCTTTTTCTTTTTGCTGCTGGCCGGAGGGGTTTTGCTGCTCAGCTGTTCGGGTGGGAGCATCGACCGCCGCACCGTAACGACACTGCCCCGGGAGGAGCTCTTGGGGCATTGGTACGAAATTGCCCGCTTCAACCACCGCTTCGAGCGGGGTTTGAGCCGTGTCGAGGCACACTATCGGCTGCTCGACGATGGAACCATCGAGGTCGCAAACAGCGGCTATGACGAAAAACGCGGGGAGCGCCGCGAGATGGTGGGCCACGCCAAATTCACCGACGAGCCCGGGCAGCTGCGGGTCAGCTTTTTCTGGAAATTCTACTCCGATTACAACATCCTGGAGCGCGACGACAAGGGGTCATGGATGCTTGTGGGGAGCTTCTCGCCCCGCTATCTGTGGATCTTATCACGCACACCTAACCTCTCGACCGAGGAGCTGAGCTACATCTTGGAGCGGGCACGCATGCGAGGGTACGACACCAGCCGCCTGATAATAGAAAATGAGCCCTGACGGCTCATTTCTATTTTTGTAAGCATCTATTTTGTAAGCATCTATTTTGTAAGCATCTTGCGGGCTGTTGAGCAAACTCCCTCGGCATCAAATCCGCAGAGGTGGTAGAGCTCCTTGGGGGTTCCGTGTTCGATAAATTGGTCGGGGACACCGAGGGTTGCGATTTGGGGGTGGAAGTTATGGGTGGCAAACCACGCTGTGACGGCCTCGCCCACGCCTCCGCGCACCGAACCATCTTCGAGGGTGATAATCCGCTCGAATTTTTGTCCCACCTTAAGCAGCAACTCCTCATCCAAGGGTTTGGCATAGCGCAGGTCGTAGCAGGCGGCCGAAACGCCCTCACGGGCCAGCTCCTCGGCAGCCTCCACGGCAAAGCGGGCGGTGGTTCCGATGCTCAGGATGGCGATATCCGAGCCTTCGCGCAGCGTGTGGCCACGGCCGATAGGAAGGTTCTCGAAGGGCTCCTCGCGCCACTGTTCGCCCTCGCCCGAACCGCGCGGATAGCGAATCATAAAGGGCACATCGGAGTTCAGAGCCGTATACATCATATTGCGCAACTCACGCTCCGAGGCCGGAGCGGCAACCACCAGGTTGGGCACTGCGGCAAAGCAGGCCAAATCGAAGGTTCCATGGTGTGTGGCGCCATCCTCACCCACCAGACCTCCGCGATCGAGGCAGAAGACCACGGGCAGTCGCTGGATGGCGACATCGTGAATCACATTGTCATAGGCGCGCTGCATAAACGAGGAGTAGATATTGCAGAAGGGGCGCATCCCCTCGGCGGCTAAGCCGGCCGAGAAGGTGACGGCGTGTCCCTCGGCGATACCGACATCGAAGCAGCGCTCGGGCATCTCGCGCATCAGGATATTCATCGAGCAACCCGAAGGCATGGCGGGGGTGATGCCCACCACACGCTCATCTGCTCGGGCCAGATCGAGCAGCGTCTGGCCAAAGACATCCTGAAAACGATCCTTGGCCCCCGCAGATTGGATGCGCTCGCCGGTCTTGGGGTCGTAGCAGCCCGGGGCGTGCCACACCGCAGGGTTATGCTCGGCCACCTCCAGCCCCTTGCCCTTGGTGGTCATAATATGCAGCAACTTCGGCCCCTCGATATTGCGCAGGGCGCGCAGCACACGCACCAGGCCCTCCAGGTCGTGGCCGTCAATCGGTCCGAAATAACGGAAATTCAGGCTCTCAAACAGATTACTGTTTTTCAGCAAACCTTGCTTTACGGCGTTGCCGGCCTTTTGGCACAGACGCAAAATAAAGGGGGTATGCGAGAGGATATTCCACAGCTTGCGCTTGATGCGGTTATAGTGGCGCGAGGTCGAGATCTTGACCAGGTAGCTCTTCAGGGCTCCGGTAGCCTGGTCGATGGCCATGTTGTTGTCGTTCAGAATCACCAGCAGGTCGGTATCCTTGTCGGCTCCGGCATTATTTAACCCCTCGAAGGCCAGGCCGCCGGTCATCGAGCCGTCGCCGATGATGGCAATCACCTGCTCCTTGCGGCCCTGCAGGCGTGCCGCCTTGGCCATACCGAAGGCAGCCGAGATACTCACCGAGGCGTGGCCCCCGCCAAAGGCGTCGTAGGGACTTTCGACCATCCTCGGGAATCCGCTGATGCCACCCAGCTTGCGCTTATTGGGAAATTCGTCACGGCGGCCGGTGATGATTTTATGGGGGTAGGTCTGGTGCCCCACGTCCCACACCAACTTGTCGTGCGGCGTAGCATAGACATAGTGCAACGCTGCGGCGAGTTCGACCGTTCCGAGGCTCGAGGCCAGGTGTCCGGGGTTCTTGGCACACTCCTCGATGATGTAACGGCGCAACTCGTCACAATAGCGACGTAACTCCTCCATTGAGAGCTGTTTCAGCTCTTCGGGAGAGTTGATTTTTTGCAACAATGTATCGTTTTGCGACTTCATTTCCTCACAAAAATAGAAAAAAAATGTGAAATGCGGAGAAAACTTATTATCTTTGTTAGCATAAAAGTCAAAATTAGCTATGAAATACAACCGAATTCTTCTGAAATTGAGCGGCGAATCGCTGCAGGGAGCCCAGAAATACGGCCTCTCACCCGAGGTATTGCAATCCTATGCCGAGCAGATCAAACGCGTGGCTGCAACGGGTGTGCAAATCGGAATCGTGATTGGCGGCGGAAACATCTTCCGTGGTCTGCAGGGTGCCAAGAGGGGCTTCGACCGCGTGAAGGGCGACCAGATGGGTATGCTGGCCACCATCATCAACTCGCTGGCCCTGCAGTCGGCCCTCGAGGACAATGGCGTGAAGGCCAAGGTGCTGACCTCGATTCGCATGGAGCCCATCGGCGAATACTACTCGAAGGCGCGTGCCGTCGAACTGCTCGAAGCCGGCTATGTGGTCATCATCGGCGGCGGCACCTCGAATCCCTACTTCTCGACCGATACGGCCTCGGCCCTGCGCGGCATCGAGATTGAGGCCGAGGTGATGCTTAAGGGTACCCGCGTGGATGGCGTCTATACGGCCGATCCCGAGAAGGATCCCACGGCCCAAAAGTTCGACGAGATCACCTTTGACGAGGTCTATACCCGCAATCTCAAGGTGATGGACATGACCTCCTTCACCCTCTGCAAAGAGAAC
>CAYRPL010000094.1:5731-6786 GCA_964426045.1 uncultured Alistipes sp.
GGTCAGTACTCAGGAATAATTATATAGGGCCTAAAGAGAACAAACTCAACATCATCGTATTCGACATCGACACCCCGGCCAACCTCGAAAAGGTACTCTCGGGCGAGAAGATCGGAACGCTGGTAAAATTGTAACCCCCTTAAAACCGAAAAGTTATGTTTGAACGTAAAGCCAAAAAGAAGAACGGCACCCTGTGGCTACTCCTCGTATTGTTGGCCGTGGTGGTTGGCCTGATGATCTTCCTCCCCTCGGGTGTGGCACAGCCCCCCGCCGAGGAGCCCGCAACCGAGCAGGCAGCCGAGGAGTCGGAGTATGATGTGGTCAAGGTGGGCGACATGGCCCCCGACTTTACACTGCCGATGTATGGCGGTGGCGAGGTGAAGCTCTCCGACCTGCGTGGCAAGGTGGTGCTGCTGAACTTCTGGGCCACCTGGTGCCCGCCCTGCATGCAGGAGCTCTCGGTGGTGCAGGAGCAGATCATCGACCACTTCGCCGGTCAGGAGTTTGCCTACATCTTCGCTTCGCGCGGCGATAGCGAGGAGGAGATTCTCAAGGCCCGTCAGGAGCGTGGCTTCAACTTCCCGATGGCCATGGACAAGGATGAGGCCGTATTTAAGCTCTTCGCCAAGAAGGGAATCCCCCACAACTACCTCATCGACCGCGAGGGTCGCATCGTACACATCGAGCTGGGCTACGGGCCCGACGAGTTTGCCGAGTTTGTGAAGAAAATCGAGCAGACGATTGCCAAGAAGTAATAACAAATAAAAGATACGACTATGGATAGCAAACAGATTCTTAACGACGCTACGACCCGTATGGAGCGCACGGTCGAGCACCTGGAGGAGGAGCTCCTCAATGTACGCGCCGGCAAGGCTTCGCCCAACGTACTCAATGGCGTGATGATAGATTACTACGGCTCGCAGACCCCCATTTCGGGTGCAGCGAGCGTCACGGTACCCGATGCCAAGACCATTCTGATTCAGCCCTGGGACAAGAACCTGATTCGTGCCATCGAGAAGGCCATCATCGACTCGAACATCGGCCTGACCCCCTCG
>CAYRPL010000095.1:0-6749 GCA_964426045.1 uncultured Alistipes sp.
GTTTGAAAGTTTATCCGAAAAATTAGAACGGTCGTTTAAGATCTTAAAGGGTGAGGGTAAAATCACCGAGATCAATGTGGCCGAGACGCTGAAGGAGATTCGTCGTGCGCTGATTGATGCCGACGTAAACTATAAGGTGGCCAAGACCTTCACTGATGAGGTGAAGCAGAAGGCGCTGGGTCAGAATGTGCTGACAGCCGTGAAGCCGGGTCAGATGCTGACCAAGATTGTGCGTGACGAGTTGGCCCAATTGATGGGTGGCACGGCTACGGACATCAATCTGCAAGGCAATCCCGCTGTGGTGCTGATTGCCGGTCTGCAGGGCTCGGGTAAGACCACCTTCTCGGGCAAGCTGGCCTCGTTCCTCAAGAAGAAGGGCCGCCAGGTGTTGCTCGTAGCCGGTGACGTCTACCGCCCCGCAGCCATCGACCAGCTGAAGGTACTGGGCCAGCAGATTGGCGTCGAGGTCTACACCGAGGAGGGGAATATGAACCCCGTGCAGATTGCCGAGAACGGTATCAGACACGCCCGCTCGAAGAGCTACAATGTGGTGATTGTCGATACGGCGGGTCGTTTGGCCGTAGACGAGGCGATGATGCAGGAGATTACGGCCATCAAGGCTGCCGTGCACCCCTCGGAGACCCTCTTTGTCGTCGATTCGATGACCGGTCAGGATGCCGTAAACACCGCCAAGGAGTTCAACGACCGTCTCGATTTCGACGGCGTGGTACTCACAAAGCTCGATGGTGATACGCGCGGTGGTGCTGCCATCTCGATTCGCTCGGTGGTCGATAAGCCCCTGAAGTTTATCTCGAGCGGCGAGAAGATGGATGCCCTGCAGGTCTTCCACCCCGAGCGTATGGCCGACCGTATTCTGGGTATGGGTGACGTGGTGTCGCTTGTGGAGCGTGCGCAGGAGCAGTTCGACGAGGAGGAGGCCCGCCGCCTGAAGAAGAAGATCGTCAAGAACCAGTTCGATTTCAACGACTTCCGCTCACAGATTAACCAGATTAAGAAGATGGGTAACCTGAAGGATGTCGCTTCGATGATTCCGGGTATGGGCAAGATGCTGAAGAATGTCGATATTCCCGACGATGCCTTCAAATCGACCGAGGCGATTATCGACTCGATGACCCCCTACGAGCGTGAGCACCCCGAGGTGCTGAATGCCCGTCGCCGAGATCGTATCGCCAAGGGCTCGGGTACCTCGATGGCCGAGGTCAACCGCCTGCTGAAGCAGTTCGAGGAGACCCGCAAGATGATGAAGATGGTAGCCGGCGGCGGTCTGCAACAGAAGATGGCGCAGATGAAGCGCGGCGGCGGATTCCGCAGATAGCAATTCGGAATTCAAAATTCAAAATTCAAAATTGAGGTGCTTGGCTCATTACCAAGCACCTTTTTTCTGCTTCCTGATTTGGTAAATTGCTAAAATGGTACTATATTTGTACCGAAATAAGTACCTGAATAGTAACCTATGAAAGCGACAAACTTTACCGAACTCAGAAAGAGCCTGAAGTCGATTTTGGACTCGGTGACCAATGACAGTGAAACCGTGATTGTCAATCGCGAGGGTGGCAATGCCGTGGTTCTCATCTCATTGGAGGAGTATAATGCGATGAAGGAGACGGAGTATTTGATGCGCTCGCCCGAAACGATGGCGGCCATTCGACGCGGGATTCACGACCTCGAACATGGTGAGGTTGTTGGCCAGCGTGAGGGTGAGTCGGTTGAGGAATTTTTGAATCGTCTGTAGGATGGCTTACCGGATTCAATTCTCGAGAGAGGCTGTAGCTGATTGGAAGTATTGGCAGCACTCCGGTAATCGTCAGATTCTCAAAAAGATTACCGAATTACTGAAAGATATGGTTGAGCATCCTTACGTTGGGCTTGGCAAACCCGAAGCGTTGCGTTATGAGCTGTCGGGTTGTTGGTCGCGTCGCATCAATGGCGAACATCGCATCGTCTATCGTGTCGACGAAGAGGTGATCGAAATCTGCATCCTTACGATGCGCTACCACTATCGAAAGTAGAAGAAGTGTCTGAGAAGATGGTTTCTGCGTTACGCTCGCTATCGAAATCTTCGCTTAAACGCCCTTGAAATACCACTTGTTATACGTTTCTATGGTAAGGGACTGTCGCAACACTACTTGTCGGACAGCCCCTGACTCATTTATTTTATCTTCTCACTTGCTCTTTAGCAGCCGATATCCTCCACCTCCTCGGTCGGGGTTTCGACGTTTGTGTCTGCCGAATCGGAAGAGAAGAGACCAAAGCCGGCATTCAGGAAGAGGATGGCGGCAAGCAGATAGACCACATTGAGCAGCGAGGGGATGATGATACCCTTGTAGCGAACTACCCACTTTCCGGCGCTCTTCAGCCACTTGAACTTCGAGGGCTCCTCCTCGCTTGGCTGCGGCTCCTCGGCAGCAGGCTCCTCTTCGGTAGGTTTGGCCTTTACAACCAATGCGTAGAAGAACCCGACTCCGGCAGCCATTGCCAAGAGAATCAGATAGGGAAGAATGAACGAGAAGACCGCCAAAATGGCATAGAGGATATAATAGACGATTGCATAGGCGATTGCATAGCCAAGCAGCGGCGAGAGCAACATCACAAAGAGCTGGTTCACACAGCCATCCATTCGGTCGCGATTGACCACCTTGCCGGTGTCGCGCTCAACGGTTACCGTCTCCCAATCCTCCTCGAAAAACTGCTTGACACCTATCTTCAGCCCATAGAAACCGCCCACCAAAGCAAAGGGGAAGATGAGCAGATGGAGCCATCCGTCGTAATCGAATGGGTTTCCGGGCAACGGATTGCTAAAAGAGACTCCGCCTACAAAAACGGCAACAATCGAAAGTACTGTAGCAAGACCCAAAACGGCAGTCGTTAGCCACATCATTGTTTTTTTTGTCGAATCTTTCATATTAGTTTGAGTATGTTAGGTGAATATATAGTACAAATATACGAAGAAAATGGCAATAATTTCGTATCTTTGTCCGTTAAAATGAAAAATTTATGCATAAATCAGGATTTGTAAATATTATCGGAAACCCCAATGTCGGAAAATCGACCCTGATGAATGCCCTGGTGGGTGAGCGTCTGTCGATTATCACCTCCAAGGCGCAGACCACGCGCCACCGCATTATGGGTATTGTCAATGGCGACGATTTTCAGATTGTCTACTCCGATACGCCGGGTATTTTGAAGCCCAACTACAAGCTGCAGGAGAAGATGATGAAGTTCGTCACGGGAGCCATTGTCGATGCCGATGTGATTCTCTATGTCACCGATACGGTTGAGCAAGGGGATCAGCAGGGCGCCGAGGTGGTGGAGAAGATTGCCAAGAGTGGCATCCCCTGCATTGTGGTAGTCAATAAGATAGATCTGTCGGCTCAAGAAAAACTCGAAGTGCTGGTCGAGAAGTGGCACGCCCTGCTGCCCGAGGCGCTGATTATCCCCGCATCGGCCAAGGAGGGTTTCAACGTCGGGGCTATCTTTGACCGCATCCTGGAGTTGCTGCCCGAGGGGCCGGCCTACTATCCAAAGGATACGCTGACCGACAAGACTCTGCGTTTCTTCGCCTCGGAGATTATTCGCGAGCAGATTCTCAAGCAGTATGAGAAGGAGATTCCCTACTGCTGCGAGATTGAGATTGATACCTACAAGGAGGAGCCGACCATCGACCGCATTTCGGCCACGATTTATGTTTCGCGCGACTCGCAGAAGGGCATTCTCATTGGCCACAAGGGCGAGAAACTGAAGCGTGTGGGACAGAAGGCCCGCGAGGAGATGGAGCGCTTCCTGGATAAGAAGGTCTTTCTTCAACTCTTTGTGAAGGTAAACGATGATTGGCGCAACAACGATAAGCAGTTACGCCGCTTTGGCTACGAGTTGGAGTAGCGAACTGAATACCCAATAGCAAGGATAGAAATGAGGCGTTTGCGCACATATCTTTTGGTGGTGGTGATGCTCTTTGCGGTGTTGCCATCCTGGGCGCAGTACAATCGCGAGTACTTCTTCTGGATGGGCCGAAGGCTGATGATGGAGAAGGAGTATTCGGAGGCGATTCGTACCCTCAACATCCTGCTCCGAGCCGACGAAAAGGCCTTTGAGGGCTATTTCTGGCGTGGCATTGCCAAGTATCAGCTGGGTGACCTGCTGGGTGCCGATGCCGACTTTACCATCGCCCTGGAGCTCAACCCTGTCTATACGGTGGCCTACACCTACCGAGCCATCACACGCTCACGTTTAGGTAACTACGACGATGCGCTGCGTGATTTCCAGGAGGCCATCGACCTGCGGCCCGACCTGCCGAGCCCCTACTACAGCCGAGGTGTGACACGCCTGCTGAACCAGCAGTTCAGGGAGGCCATTGAGGATTTTAACCAATTTATCATTCAGGAGGATAAGGTGGCGGATGCCTATCTGAATCGAGGTGTCGCCTACCTCTATCTGAAGGATACGGTGCAGGCCTACGAGAACTTCGACCGAGCCGTGCGCACCAACCGCGAGTACCCCGAGAGCTACAACCGCCGTGGTTCGCTCTATCTGCAACAGGAGCGCTACACGGAGGCCGAGGCCGACTTCGATAAGGCCATTGCATGCGATTCGAGCTACCTGCTCGGCTACTTCAATCGTGCCATCGTCTACTCGCACACCAACCGACCGATGCAGTCGCTCGGTGATTTGGACAAGGTGATTGAGTTGGACAGTACCTCGTCGATTACCTATTACAATCGGGCCATCATCCGCTCGCAGATTGGCGACTACAGCCGTGCGCTGGAGGATTATAATCGGGTGGCCGACTACTCGCCCGACAACGTGCTGGTCTACTACAACCGTGGTGCCCTCTATGCCTATCTGGGAGAGGAGGAGCACGCCTTGGAGGACTTTTCGCGAGCCATTGACCTCTACCCCGATTTCGCCAATGCCTACCTCAATCGCAGTGCCATCTACTACCGCAAGGGGGATATGAAGGCGGCTCGTCGTGACCACGAAACGGCCCAGCGCAAGATTGCGGCCTACAAATCGCGCCTCAGCGACTCGACCTACTCGATCTATGCCGACACGACGCAGCACTTCGACCGACTGCTCTCCTTCGACTCGAATCTGAAGGGAAGTCGCTTCGAGCGTATGACCTCGACGGGCGCAGAGAGCGAGCTGAAGCTCATTCCGCTCTTCAAGTTCACCCTTACGAACCAGGATTCGACCCTTGTGGCCCTGCGTAAGGTCTATTATTCCCCGCGCGTATTGGATTTTCAACGTCGCATAGGCAACTCGCAACTCGCCCTTACACACGGTGATAGCAATATTCCGGCTGACTCGCTGGTGCTGCTCGACCGTGCCGTAGCCGAGCGCTTACACCATGGCGAGGCGGGCTGGGAGGTGCTCTTCGAGCGAGGTATGACGCAGTCGCTCATCAAGCAGTACACCAACTCGGTGAATACCTATTCGCAGGCCATCGAACTCAATCCGGCCAATCCGTTCCTCTACCTGAACCGCTCGACGACACGGGCCGAGATGATTGACTTCATCTCCTCGATCGACAACGCCTACCAGCGTATCACCATCGACACAGATCCCGCTCTGCGTCTGCAAAATACGACAACCCGCAGTTACGACTACGACGAGGCGATTGAGGATTTGAATAAAGTGCTGAAGCTCTACCCCGATTTTGCCTACGCCTACTACAACCGCGCCAACCTGATGGCCCTCTCGGGCAGACTGCCCGAGGCCTACGAGGAGTATACGCGGGCCATTGAACTCAATCCGCAGTTTGCCGAGGCCTACTACAATCGAGGTCTGGTGCAGCTCTTTATGAAGGATACGCGCAAGGGGTGTCTTGATCTCTCGAAGGCCGGGGAGTTGGGCATTGCCCAGGCTTATGAGGTGCTTGCCCGCTATGCAAAGCCCGAACATTAGCAATTCATTAACTTAAACTTTATATTTATATGACAAAAGCTATTCAACTCAAACTCAACGATTCGCTGGTGGCACGATGGACCGCGCTGATCCTCATCGCCCTGATGATGTTCTTCGCCTACATGTTCGTCGATATGATGTCGCCTCTGAAGTCGCTTATCGAGGCACAACGTGGCTGGGACAGCACGACTTTCGGTACCTATGCCGCCTCGGAGTACTTCCTGAATGTCTGCGGTTTCCTGATTGTGGCAGGTATCATCCTCGACAAGATGGGCATCCGCTTTACGGGTCTGTTGTCGGCTTCGCTGATGGTGATTGGTGCCGGTATCAAGTATATCGGTATCAGCGATGCCTTCCAGACCACCGAGCTCTGCGCCTGGCTCAACAGCTGGTGGCCCGCCCTTCCGGGCAGCGCCAAGCTGGCCTGCTTGGGCTTTATGATCTTTGGCTGCGGCTGCGAGATGGCCGGAACGACCGTCTCGAAGGCGATTGCCAAGTGGTTTAAGGGCAAGGAGATGGCCCTGGCCATGGGCTTGGAGATGGCTATTGCCCGCCTGGGTGTATTTGCCGTGATGTGGCTCGCTCCGCTGTGGGCCAAGTGGTTCGATCAGTCGATTGTAGCCCCCATCGCCTTCTGCTCTGCTCTGCTCTGCATCGGACTTCTCTGCTACTCGGTCTTCGTAGTGATGGATCTCAAGCTCGACAAGCAGCTCAAGGCTTCGGGCGAGATCTCGGAGGAGGCCTCGGAGGAGGAGTTCAAGTTCAGCGACCTGGGTAAGATTTTCACCAGCAAGATGTTCTGGTTGGTGGCCCTGATGTGCGTACTC
>CAYRPL010000096.1:0-6748 GCA_964426045.1 uncultured Alistipes sp.
GGGGAATCGTTCCGTTGATAACGGGAATCTTCACCAGGTTCTTCTTGGCATCCTCTACGCCCTTGGCGATAGCAGCCTGAACCTCCGAAGCCTTACCCAGACCGTAGCCTACAACACCGTTCTCGTTACCTACCACTACGATAGCCGAGAAGGTGAAGGTACGACCACCCTTGGTAACCTTGGTAACGCGATTAATGCTTACGAGGCGATCCTTAAGCTCCAGGTCGCTCGTGCGTACTTTCTTTACATTCATATTTGCCATAATCGCTTAGAATTTAAGGCCACCCTCACGAGCAGCGTCAGCTAACATTTTTACTCGGCCGTGATAGAGGTAACCGTTACGATCGAAGGCTACAGCCTCGATACCCTTGGCTACGGCACGCTCAGCTGCGAGCTTACCTACCAGGGCGGCTACTTCACACTTGTTCTTACCGGCAGCAGCCTCCACAATCTCCTTGTCCAGCGACGAAGCGGTTGCGAGGGTTACACCTGCCAGGTCATCAATGAACTGTACGTAGATCTGCTTGTTGCTACGGAATACAGTCATACGAGGCTGCGATGCCGTACCGCTCACAATCTTGCGGATACGCATCTTGATGCGCTCTCTTCTCTCAATCTTATTCAGTGACATATTTACTTACTCTATTTACTATTTACCTGCAGACTTACCGGCCTTGCGACGCAGTACCTCGCCTACGAACTTAATACCCTTACCCTTATAAGGCTCCGGCTTGCGCAGCGAGCGGATCTTGGCGGCTACCTGGCCTACCAGCTGCTTGTCGATACTCTTCAGCGTTACGATGGGGTTACCCTTCTTCTCCGTTACAGCCGTAGCCGTAACCTCGGCGGGAAGCATCAGGTGCGTATCGTGCGAGTAACCAAGGCTCATCTCCAGGATGTTACCCTTCACCTCAGCCTTGAAACCTACACCTACAAGCTCCTGCTTGATCTCATAACCCTTCGACACACCAATCACCATGTTGTTGATCAGTGCACGATACAGACCGTGCAGCGAACGGTGACGAGGCTGATTCGTGGGACGGCTTACCAAAACTGCAGCAATCTCCTTCTGCGTCTTGGCATCCACATAAGATCCGACCTCGACTTTGATGTCCGAGTCAACCTTCTGACTCAGCGTACCAAGAGGCCCTTTCACGCATACCACATTTCCGGCCTCAACCGTTACGGTCACACCGGCAGGTATGTTTACAGGTAATTTACCAATTCTTGACATACTTCTATTCGTTTTTAAGTTTGTTTTCTTTTCTCTCTCTGTGAGTGCCTCTCTCTCTTCGCTCCTTGGAAACTACTTCCGCGCCGTATGAGCTCGGGAAGCGGCCGTGAGCTCGACCCCACCCCGATATTGCGCCCCGAAAAGCCCTCTCAGATTGTACCGTTTAATCGTGCCGGATTAGTAGATGTAGCACAGTACCTCGCCACCTACGTTCTCCTTGCGGGCAGCAGCGTCGGTCATGATGCCCTTCGAGGTCGAGAGGATAGCGATACCCAGACCGTTCTGTACGCGGGGCATGTCGGCCACCGAAACATACTGACGAAGACCGGGGCGGCTAACGCGCTTCAGGCCCTTGATGGCATTTACCTTCGAAGCAGCGTCCCACTTCAAAGCGATCTTGATGATGGGGTGACCCTGCTCGTTGTTGTCGAACTTGTAGGCCAAAATGTAACCCTGCTCAAAGAGAATCTTCGTGATTGCCTGCTTAATTTTTGAGCCGGGAGCTTCAACCACCTTGTGGTTGGCTTTCACCGCGTTTCTAATTCGCGTGAGAAAATCCGAAATAGGATCCGTCATAATGAATTAAAAGTTAAAAATTAAATAATTTGGTTAATTGTTTTTGTTTCCTTTGCTTTTCTAATCGCCTGACACACAAAGCGTTTCGACCATTTTGTAATACCCACGCCCCAATCTGTCAGAAGCTTATGTACACACACGCACACTTGCATACGCGCTCGAAAAGCGGGCAAATTTACGCATAATTTCCCATATTACCAACGATTTAGCGATTTTTTTCGCTTTTCGTGGCCTTGCCTTCCCCTCCGACAAAGGTTCTCACCTCTTCGGAAGGCCCCTTTTCCTGGTCACTTTGCGGGCCGCCGGAGCACACCAAAAGCCGGCACCTGAAATAGGGCCAACCTCGCATACACACAACAAACCTCCCAAAGTACCACCCTAAAAGGGACGGCTCGGGAAATTTTGGTTACAAATGCCGACTCGGTTCCGAAGCCTCGCCATCGAGAAGTTACCGCTTGGTAGCGGCACTTTCCCCGACTTTGCGACTTTCGTACTTCGCGACGACACCCGTATAGAACCCCTCTTCTACGCTTCAAACGAACACCGACACAACGGCACGGTATCCGGCGACGGGCTTACACCCTCAAAGATGGGATTCAAAAAGGAGGGGTGGAGAGAGTTCCGGTTCGGCTTTTGGCCTCCCTTCTGACTCCTCCCCTCCCCAGGTTTTGGCTACCAGCTGGCCTTCGTTACGCCCGGGATGAGGCCGTTCGAGGCCATCTCGCGGAACTGAATACGGCTGATACCGAACAGGCGCATATAACCCTTCGGACGACCGGTAATCTTGCAACGGTTGTGCTGGCGGATAGGATTCGAGTTGCGGGGCAACTTCGAGAGAGCAATCCAAGCCTCCTCGTGGTCCATCTCACCGGCCTTTACCTTGGCAGCGATCTCCTCGCGCTTGTGCGCGTAACGCTTGGCGAGCTTCTCACGCTTCACCTCGCGTGCCTTCATTGATTCTTTTGCCATAGTCGTTAGTTCTTTTTAGCGTTTTTGAAAGGCAGACCGAACTCCTTCAGGAGAGCATAAGCCTCCTCGTCGGTCTTGGCCGAGGTAACGAAGGTAATCTCCATACCGAAGATCTTGGTAATCTTGTCGATGTCGATCTCGGGGAAGATGATCTGCTCGGTCACACCGAGGGTGTAGTTACCCTGACCGTCGAACTTCTCGTTGATACCCTTGAAGTCGCGGATACGGGGCAGAGCCACGGCGATCAAACGCTCCAGGAACTCGTACATGCGGTAGTGGCGGAGGGTAACACGAACACCGATGGGCATGCCCTTACGGAGTTTGAAGTTCGAGATATCCTTGCGCGACTTGGTCTGCACGGCCTTCTGTCCGGTGATGAGGGTCAGCTCCTCCTGAGCTACGTCGATGAGCTTCTTGTCGGCTACAGCCTGGCCCATACCCTGGTTTACGACGATTTTCTCCAGCTTCGGGCACTGCATGATGCTCGTGTAACCGAACTGCTTCATAAGGGCAGGGACAATCTGCTCCTTATACTGGGTCTTGAGTGTAGGAATGTAAGCTGCCATTATTTAATCTCCTCCCCTGACTTTTTAGCGTAACGAACTAATTTACCTTTGTCGTCTGCCTTGCGACCTACGCGAGTGGGCTTGCCGCTCTTGGGGTCAACAACCTGCAGATTCGAGATGTGGATGGGAGCCTCCTGCTCAACAATTCCACCCTGAGGATTCTTTGCATTGGGCTTAGTAGCCTTCTTGCAAATGTTTACGCCCTCTACGATAGCACGCTGCTTCTGAGCGTCTACCTTCAGGACCTTACCCTGCTGACCTTTGCTGTCGCCGGCGTTGACGTAAACCATATCCCCTTTCTTAATATGTAACTTAACTGACATACTTCGATAAGTGTTTTTAATTTACAATACTTCGGGAGCCAGCGAGATAATCTTCATGTACTGGTCACGCAGCTCACGAGCTACGGGGCCGAAGATACGGGTACCGCGGATCTCACCCTGATTGTTCAACAGTACCACGGCGTTGTCGTCGAAACGAATGTACGAACCGTTGGCACGGCGAATCTCCTTCTTTGTTCTTACTACGACTGCCTTCGACACAGCACCCTTCTTGACATCGCCCGAGGGAGTTGCGCTCTTGACAGCAACGACGATCTTATCGCCGATCGAGGCGTAGCGACGCTTCGTGCCGCCCAGAACACGGATGCAAAGTACCTCCTTTGCACCGCTGTTGTCGGCTACTACCAGTCTACTTTCTTGCTGTATCATAACTACTTCGCTCTTTCAATGATTTGTACTAATCTCCAACGCTTGGTCTTGCTCAAGGGGCGCGTCTCCATAATGCGCACGGTATCGCCCTCCTTAATGGTCTCGTCCAAGCACTCGGCGGCGAACTTCGTCGTCTTGTTCACGAACTTACCATAGATCGGGTGCTTTACCTTACGGGCAACGGCAACCACAATGGTCTTCTCCATTTTGTTGCTGACAACAACCCCGATACGCTCTTTTCTAAGATTTCTTTCCATAGTGGTCACTTTTATTTAGCGTTCTTTTGACGCAGAATTGTCAGCATACGCGCGATGTCTCTGCGAGATTTCTTGATAATCGACGGATTCTCAACGGGGGATACAGCGTGCTGCACCTTCAGCTTCGTCAGCTCGGCCTTCGAGGCCTCGATGCGCTCCTGCAAATCCTTTACCGCAAGCTCCTTTATTTCAGCACTTTTCATAGCTTCCTTACTCGTTTAGATGTTAGTCTCGACGTAGTCACGTCTTACAATAAACTTGGTCGTAATAGGCAGCTTCTGGGCACCCAGACGGAGTGCCTCCTGGGCAATTGCCAAGGGTACACCCTCTGCCTCAAAGAGGATACGGCCGGGAGTAACGGGGGCTACGAAGCCTTCGGGATTACCCTTACCCTTACCCATACGAACCTCGGCGGGCTTCTTCGTAATCGGCTTATCGGGGAAGATGCGGATCCAGATCTGACCCTCACGCTTCATATAACGGGTGATGGCCTGACGAGCAGCCTCGATCTGACGACCCGTAATCCAGGTGGACTCAAGTGCTTTGATGCCGAACGAACCGTATGCAAGCTGGTTACCACGCTGTGCAACGCCCTTCATACGACCCTTCTGCATTCTTCTAAATTTGGTCTTTTTTGGCTGTAACATAACTTACTATCGCGTTAAAAGGTCCTACTTATTGTTGTTATTGCGGCGCTTGCGGGGGGCACCCTTACCACGGCGATCCTGCTGACGCTCGCCACCGTGCTGCTGTGCCGAAGCTCCGGCGATCTCGAACAGATCACGCTTACCGTAAACCGTGCCCTGGCAGATCCAAACCTTGACACCCAGGATACCCACCTTCGTGAGGGCCTCGGTCAGGCAGTAATCTACATCGGCGCGGAAGGTGTGCAGAGGTACACGTCCCTCCTTGATGGTCTCGGTGCGGGCCATCTCGGCGCCACCTACACGACCGGCAACCTGAACCTTGATACCCTCGGCTCCGGCACGCATCGTAGAGGCTACGGCCATCTTAACGGCACGACGGAACGATACACGACCCTCCAGCTGGCGTGCAATGTTCTGACCTACGAGCGTGGCATCCACGTCGGGACGCTTTACCTCGAAGATGTTGATCTGAACCTCCTTGCCGGTGAGCTTCTTCAGCTCCTCCTTCAGTTTATCGACCTCCTGGCCGCCCTTACCGATGATGATACCCGGACGAGCGGTTGCGATGGTTACAGTTACAAGCTTGAGCGTGCGCTCGATGATAATCTTCGAAATACTTGCCTTGGCCAAACGGACATTCAGGTACTTACGAATCTTAGCGTCTTCTACCAATTTCTCCGAGAAATCCTTACCACCGAACCAGTTGGAGTCCCAACCGCGGATGATACCAAGACGGTTTGCTATTGGATTAACTTTCTGTCCCATTTGTCTTACTTCTTTTCTTCGATTACCATTTTGTCAACTACGATCGTAACGTGGTTCGAGCGCTTGCGAATGCGGTGTGCGCGACCCTGGGGAGCGGGCTGAATACGCTTCAGCATACGACCTCCGTCAACGAATACCTCCTTCACGCAGAGCTTGGTATCCTCCAGACGCTCAGTTTCGTTCTTTGCCTCCCAGTTGGCGATAGCCGACTTGAGGAGCTTCTCCATACGGATAGATGCCTCCTTCTTCGAGTAACGAAGGATACCCAATGCCTTGTTAATCTCCACGCCGCGGATGATGTCTGCTACAAGACGCATCTTGCGGGGAGAGGTGGGGCAATCGCGCATAATAGCGATAGCCTTCTGCTTCTTTTCAGCCTTAATTTTCTCGGCTCTTATTGATTTTCTTGCACCCATTTTCTACCTACTTTTTCTTGTTACCTGCATGACCACGGAAGTTACGCGTCGGAGCAAACTCGCCGAGTTTGTGACCAACCATATTCTCGGTTACATAAACGGGAATAAACTTATTTCCGTTGTGGACAGCGATCGTCTGACCTACGAAGTCAGGCGAAATCATACTTGCACGCGACCACGTCTTGATGACAGACGTCTTATTGGCCTCGGCCTGAGCAACAACCTTTGCCTCCAGCTTCGGGTCAATGAATGGTCCTTTTTTTAATGAACGGCTCATTATGTACTCTTATTTAATTACTTTTTCTTTCTGGAAATGATAAACTTCGAGGTCGTCTTCTTCGGGTTGCGAGTCTTGTAACCCTTAGCCAACAGACCCTTACGCGAACGCGGGTGACCTCCCGACGCACGACCTTCACCACCACCCATCGGGTGATCTACGGGGTTCATTACAACACCACGGTTGTGCGGACGACGGCCGAGCCAACGCTTGCGACCAGCCTTACCCGAGCTCTCGAGGTTGTGGTCAACATTCGAAACCACACCCACCGTAGCACGGCAAGTTACGAGTACCATACGAGTCTCACCCGAAGGCAACTTGATGATGGCAA
>CAYRPL010000097.1:0-6645 GCA_964426045.1 uncultured Alistipes sp.
GCTCAAAGTCGTGAGCAAGGTGGGAATTTTGTTGCACTTCTATCTTGACAGTATGAATTTATTGGTAGTGAGTTTAAGGAATTTAATGAAGTTAAGGAGATTAAGGAAATTAAGGAAATCAAGGAAAAGAGAGGCTATTCCTTAATCTCATTAAATTCTTTAATCTCCTTACATCTTAAATTTTAATTACTTGTTAAAAAAAGAGGCCGAAACTAATTTTCTGAGTAACGGCCTAACATATTTAATAAAATTCAAAACAGCTTCTGAGTACTAAAAAATGGTAAAATAAAAAATATTGTTTTTCGATAAATTTTATTTGTTTTTCAAAAAAAATAGTTATATTTGCAGGCAGATAATCACAAATAATCAAAGAGTATGGATTTACTTACCGTTGAACACATCACCAAGCAGTATGTCGGACATATAGCTTTGGATGATCTCTCGCTTACGATTCCCGAGGGTTCGGTCTATGGTCTGCTGGGCCCCAACGGAGCCGGAAAGACGACGCTGATACGCATCATCAATCGAATTACGATGGCCGACAAGGGGCGCATCCTGCTTGCGGGCAAGGAGCTGACCCAGGAGGATGTCTATCGTATCGGCTACCTGCCCGAGGAGCGCGGTCTGTACAAAAAGATGAAGGTGGGCGAGCAGGCGATCTTCTTTGCATGTCTCAAGGGGCTTTCGCGTGCGGAGGCCATCAAGCGGCTGAAGGTATGGTTTCAGCGCTTCGGTATTGAGGAGTGGTGGAACAAGAAGGTGGAGGATCTCTCGAAGGGTATGGCGCAGAAGGTGCAGTTTATCGTTACGGTGCTGCACGAGCCCAAGTTGCTGATTTTCGACGAGCCCTTCTCGGGCTTCGATCCCGTGAATGCCAACCTGCTACGCGATGAGATTCTGCGTCTGCGCGATAAGGGTGCCACGGTGATTCTCTCGACCCACAACATGGCCTCGGTAGAGGAGATTTGTGACCATATTACGCTGATTAACAAGTCAAAGAATATCCTCTCGGGTGGGGTTGACGAGATTCGCCACCGCCATGGAGGCAATATTTTCCAATTGGACTACCGAGGCGAAGAGCTGGTGTTGCGTGGAGCTTTGGAGCCGCTGGGCGAGAGCTGCGAGATTTTGGAGGGGGCCTCTGTGGAGTCGCACTACCATTCGTTGAAGCTGCATGTGAAGTCCGATGAGCAGGTGCGGGCCGTGGTGGCTGCTGCCAATGAGGCGGTTGAGCTGCGCTCGTTCAGCGAGATTATCCCCTCGATGAATGATATCTTTATCCGTGCCGTGCAGGAGAACGGATAGAGAAAACCCTCCTTGTTGCGCTGAAAAATTAAGGTTAAGTAGCACAAAAAAGGAGATTACGGCCGCTTCCCAAGGCTGAACAGCACGGAAGGACATAAATAGCACAACAAGGTAAAATTACCTCACAAACTTAAAGTAACGTAAAAACTTAAAGAAGAATAGAAATGAGTCAGGTTGGAATTATTATAGCAAGGGAGTTTAACGAGCGGGTTAAGAAGAAGAGTTTTATTTTGACTACGATTTTGGTGCCGCTTTTTATGGTGGCATTGATGGCTGTACCTACGTTGTTGATGCTCTATGCGGGTGGAGATACGAAGGAGATCGGCGTGATTGACGAGTCGGGTTTGGTGCTTCCGGCTTTGGAGTCGAATGAGGAGGTGGTCTTCCTGCCCGAGGAGAAGAGCCTGGAGGAGGCGCGCGAAAACAGCGAGCGCTTTGGTCTGCTCTGGATTGGCGAGGATGTGCTGGATAACCATGGAAATATCCGTCTTTACACCAATTCGTCGTCGTCGATGATGCTGGAGGAGAGCATAGAGAATCAGATTGAGAAGGTGCTCGAGCAGGAGAAGTTGAAGCGGTATAATATCGAGAATCTGCCCGAGATTATGGAGGCTGTGAAGACCAATATCACACTGCAGAGCTTCCGCAACGACAAGGAGTCGGGCGAGAGCCAGAGTCAGTCGGCCGGTGCTTCATTTGCCATTGGTTATATCCTCTCGTTTGTGCTCTATATGTTCCTGATTATCTATGGACAGATGGTGATGCAGGCCGTCATTGAGGAGAAGAGTTCGCGTGTGCTGGATGTGCTGGTCACCTCGGCCCGCCCCTTCCAGCTGATGCTGGGCAAGATTCTGGGTGTGGCGCTGATGGCTGTGGTGCAGGTGGCCATCTGGGGTGTGATTATCTTCGGTATCGGCTCGGTCGGCAGCTCGATGCTGATGCCCAAGGTGCTCGATGCCGAGCAGATTACCCAGCTCGAGGCGATGCAGGCCGGAACGCTCGACACCTCGACCGTAGACCCCGAGGTGCTGTCGGATATCCAGCTCTTCGCCACCTTTACGGACTTCGGCTACCTGGCAACCATCTTTGTCTACCTGCTTTTGTTTCTGGTGGGCGGTTACCTGTTGTACTCGGCGCTCTTTGCGGCGGTGGGTGCCAGCGTCGATAATATGACCGATGCCGGACAACTCACAACCCCCATCATGCTGCCCATCATCCTGGCCCTGATGATGATGTTTGTGGTGATGAAGGACCCCAACTCGGCCTTAGCCTTCTGGTTCTCCATCATCCCCCTCACATCACCTATCGTGATGATGGCCCGCATTCCGGCCGGAATCCCCGCCTGGGAACCGGTGCTCTCGCTGGTGGTCCTCTACCTGACGATTGTTCTTTTCGTTTGGATTGCCGCCAAAATCTACCGTGTCGGTATCCTGATGCACGGCAAAAAACCGACCCTGAAAGACCTTTGGAAGAGGTTGAGGTATAACTAATTAGTAATTAGTAATTAGCAATTAGTTGTTGATAATCTGTAATTGATTATTAGCACCGATACCAAAATAGAAAAGTGTTACCTTTTTTGGTGACACTTTTCTATCTGTTTATGGCTTTCTATATCATCGAAGTCATATAGAAAGGCAGGCAGAGAAGTTCACTATCATCTATCTGAAAGTCTTTGGTGTAGAGCAGATAGCTGTTTTTGATTCTTGCCGAGTATTTTGCCCGGAAAGCATCGAGAGATGCGTGGGTTTTATAGCCGGATGATTTAACCTCAATCGGACAAATTTTGTTGCCTCGCGACAATAGAAAATCTATTTCGTAGGAGTGTTTCTCATCTTTCTCGAATGTATAGTAAAATAACTTATTCCCTGCTGCGGTAAGCATTTGAGCTACAAGGTTTTCATAGATATAACCGAGATTGGCTTCCAATTTGTCGGCCAACAATTTTTGATAAATTACATTCTCGGCAAAGTCTCTGTCCCAGAAAACCATGGTCACAAACAAACCCGTGTCCGCAACGAAGAGTTTGTATTTCGCAATATCCTGGGTTAAGGACATCCCCACATTGGGATCATCCGAGTGATACGACACAAGTACGGCTTTGCTGTCCTCAAGGTTGATAAGCAGCTCAGCCTCGGCACCCTCTTTTAACCCTCCCACCACAGAATTTGTGTAAAAACGGGTTGATTTCTTGCTTAATTGAGCAGGAATGGACATAAATAAACGACTAAGTCTGCCGGTTGAGTCAATCTTCAGGAAATCGTCAGCATACAACTTAATGATTCTTCGCTTTACGGCATCCACCTTTGCGAGATTGTTGGTGTCAAGATACTCGTTTACAGCCTGGGGCATTCCACCCACCAGCATATAAAGACGTAATTCACGCTGCTTGGTTCGGTGCGCCGCCCCCAAAGGCATTCGTTTTTCGTAGAATGTTTTAATCAACGGCATGGAGCTAGTGTCGCCCAATGCCCAACGAAACTCCTCAAAGTCCATAGGATACATATCCACCTGCTCCTCCTCGCTGGGGATGGTTATTCCTTTTGTGTTTTGCTTTATGCTAATAAGCGAGCCGGTCTCTATATAATCATACCTGCCGTCTTGTACGAGGTATTTGATAGCCTGTCGTGCATTGGGACACTTTTGTACTTCATCAAAGATAATGACCGATTTTCTCTCTACCAAGACCACGTTGTAGATGGTCTGTAATTGTAGAAAGATAAAATCCAAATCCATCAAATCGTCAAACAACGATTTTACGGTTGAAGAGGCTTTGTTAAAATCAATGACCAGGAAAGAGGTGTATTCTCTCTTTGCAAACTCCTCGGCAATGGTGGACTTACCGATACGTCTTGCACCTTGTATCATTAAAGCGCTTTTTCCGTTCGATCTCTGTTTCCATTGAAGAATCCGATCGTAGATTTTTCTTTTAAATACTCTCTTTTCCATAATAAACAACACATTTTCAGTCGCAAAAATAAGGCATTTTTTCATTTCCCGCAAATTTAAAACGTCACTTTTGCCGATTTCCCGCAAATTTGAAACGTCACTTTTGCCGATTTCCCGCAAATTTAAAAAGAGCGAAAGTTATAAACTCTCGCTCTTTGCTGGTTTGAAAAGCAGCCGGAATCTGCGGCCTCTTACATTTTAATCTCGCGGATAAGCATACCCGGGGAGAGGTCTTTGCAGCCGCTGACCACCTCGAAGGTTGTCACGTCGAGGGTGGCGTTTTCGGCCAGCTCCTCGACCGACATATAGCGGTTGTCCCAAATCATCCCCTTTGCGGGGCGCAGAACCCCCTGACGCTCATAGATGGTGCGGCCATCCTTCTCCTTGCGCAGCAGCACCTCATAGCGGGAACTCTCGCTCACACCCTCTTTCATGCCGATTTTGGCCGTAATCACGGGTCCGGTGGTGTGGAGCGGGGTTTTGACACGAAAGACCTCGTTGGCACGTTGCAGCTCGGCAATCGACTTGTCGATGGAGCGTGTGCAGACCTTTTTAATCATCTGCTCGGGGGTGTCGGTATTCACACCCTTGATAGAGGTTTTTCCGCTGGCTACCACCTGCGAACCCACATATTCGAGTTTAAAGAGGTCGGTACACTCATCAAAGGCCAACTTCTTTTGGGTGTCTATGCTCCTGCTGTCAAAGAAGTAGTTGTTGTAAAACTCCCACATCACCTCCTCCGAGAAGTTGAGTTTGTAGAGGTGTGAAACCACAATCACACGAAAGCCCTCGATCTCTCGAACGATGCCGGCGATATCTTTCAATCCGGTATTTGTTCCCGCAGCGGCATCGGCAACGGTTGCAACCACATCGAGCACCGCAGCCCACTTTTGAGCCTGGAGCTCCTTATCCACATAGTAGATGTCGTTTACCAGCACAAAGGTATTGTCAATCAGCTCCTCGCCGGCATCGGCCAACTGACCAAGACCGCGAATATCGGCCTTGGCCAACTCGATATCCTGAAATGTGGCATCGTAGAAACCTCGCTCCTGAATCAGCCCCATATCGAAGGCGCCGCTCCCCTTTTGGCGGTTATACCACTTGGCTACCAGACGGCGGGCTATGGCGTTTTTATCCAAAAACTCACTGATCTCCAGCGGCTCATCTTTTGCTTCTCTTCTTTTCTTGTGGTAGAGAGAGTTGATGACTCGTCGATTGAGGTTGTGGTCGTTAAATTTTTCGGGCACGGGAATCGTGGCAAAAACCTCGGCAATCTCCTCGCCGTAGCGAAACTCCGGATGGGCAATCAGTATCGAGTAGATAGAACTACGCCGATACTCACCTTCTCTCTGTTGAGCAACTGCTCGACCCCCAAAGAGGATCGGGCAGAGCAGTAACAGAAGAGTTATTTTAGAAATCCCAATCTTCATTGATAGCAAATTTTATCTCCTTTTCTTGTTTGTCGGCCTCTTTACCTTTCTTTTTTGACTTTTTATCCAACCCCATCGCTTTTGTATTTTCTTCATAGGCTTTGTATACTTTCATATTATCCTCGAAAGGTATAATTTTGTAGTCTGCCGGAATTTCAAAGATAGAATCATCAACTGTCCCCGGAATTATTTCTGTTGTTTCTACTGCATTATATAGATTTATTTTGAGGGAGTCAGCTTCAGAGTGGGCTTCTACTACATATTTCATCCCCAAATATGGTAGGCCGGTATTAGCTCCCACAAATGGTATAAGATCGGGATGAATAAGGATTTCCTCGCAAGAGTAGATTTCTATTTGCTGATATATAGGATCAGAGCTGGTCATTCGTTCTCCTTCGTATTTGTACAATTGGCATTTATAGCCCATAATCTCACTATATTTTCCGGTTGGCGTAGGAACGGGGGCGGTTGTTAGCAGTTGTTGTATTTTAAATGCAGACATGTCTATTACCGTCTTTATGTTATGGAGGATCATATATACTTTTTTATCTTGAAGGTTATGAATTGTCTGTAGATTACTCGCTGACTTATCAAAACCGCTACACTTATTCCCTTTTATATATAACTCCGTATCTCGCGCTCCATTTTCGGAGAAAACTCCATTCATTGATTTGAGCATCTTTTCAACCATGGGCATAGGTGATTTAAACTCATTGAGTTCGTAGCTGCGAGCCTTGATCGTTCCCTCAAAGTAATTTTGGGCATTGCCGGTCATCCAGGCCATCACGCAGATAGCAAAAATAAAAAACTTTTTCATAGAAAATTCTCTCTCCACTTCTGCTCCTCAGTGGGTTGTTAGTTGAAAATAAAAAAGTGTGGAGCAGATTAGTTTGAGGCTAATACACTTTCATTAGGGAGGTTCTATAAATTCAATTTACCATTAGCGAGTAGTCAGAACCTCATT
>CAYRPL010000098.1:0-6513 GCA_964426045.1 uncultured Alistipes sp.
TGATCCCACGACCTTCGGATTATGAGTCCGCTGCTCTAACCAACTGAGCTATGGGCCCGCGAGGCGTAATTTCCGGCCTTGCGGTGCAAAGATACAAAATAATTCAAAATTCAGAATTTAAAATTCAAAATTATTTTCATTTAGTTAGTGAATCTCTCTTCCAGTCACTCCGAGGGAGTGTAGCGACCGTGGGAGTCTTTGCTGATGAATTTTGACTGCGTCAAAAAGATTGCCACGTCGGTTACTTCGTAACCTCCTCGCAATGACTGAATAATAATTTTGAATTTCTTGTCAGTCATCCCGAGGAGGGCGGTTTACCGG
Organism: uncultured Alistipes sp.; assembly: GCA_964426045.1. Taxonomy (GTDB): domain Bacteria; phylum Bacteroidota; class Bacteroidia; order Bacteroidales; family Rikenellaceae; genus Alistipes. The sequence continues at coordinate 322 of CAYRPL010000098.1, forward strand.
CCGACGTGGGGATCTTTGCCAGGCAATAAAGATTGCCACGCACCTAAAGGCGCTCGCAATGACTGAAAAATAATTTTGAATTTTGAATTTCTCGTCAGTCATCCCGAGGAGGGCGGTTTACCGGCCGACGTGGGGATCTTTGCCAAACAATAAAGATTGCCACGCCCCTAAAGGCGCTCGCAATGACTGAAAAATAATTTTGAATTTTGAATTTTGAATTGCTCGTTCTAATTGCTCACCACAAGCGAACAAGAAGTTGTATAACAAGAGGGATTTCCAGGCCCGCGAAGCGCTCGAAACCGCAGCATACTATGGCGTATGTGAGGATTTCGAGGGCGAGCGTAACGCAGAAATCACCTTGTTAGGCAGCTTCTTAGAATGGCAAGTCGTCTACCTCCTGAATAGGAGCCATCGGGGCGGCAGCGGGTGCAGCGGGTGCAGCGGGTGCAGCGGGAGCCTCGGGATAGGCGGGGTAGTCGGGCATCGGAGCCTCGGGGGCTGCAGCCTGCTTGGCCTGAATACGCCAGGCACGAACATCGGTGTACCAGCGGCCGTTGTACTCGCGCGACTCGACATTTACCGATACGGTGTAGCTCTCGCCCACGCGGAGCTTGGCTACGTCGTCGGGTTTGTTGAAGAAGGTCACACAGAGCTTGCGCGAAAACTCTTGCACCATCTCGAAGAGGACATCCTGGCGCTGCCAGGGGCCACGGGCCGAGGTGCCCTCGGTCTTGGGGAGTATCTGAATTACTTTGCCTTCAAATTCCATAGTCTATATTTTTTACCTTCGCAAAGGTACAAAATAATTCACAATTCAGAATTCACAATTCACAATTATTTTGTATTTTAATTAGGAATTAGGAATTAGGAATTAGGAATTAGGAATTAGGAATCCTCTTAGTTCCCTCAGTTTCCTCAGTCCCTCAAAATTTTGAATTTTGAATTTTGAATTCTGAATTGTGAATCGCCAAGCCCCTCCGGCCTTTCGGCCCCCCTAACTTAGGGGAGGAATTGGTAATGAGCAATTGAGAGCTGAAAATAAGTGAGGTCGGCGGTGAAAACCGCCGACCTCGGGTCGGGGAGCCCGAAGGCTCACTCCATTAGTTTATTGGATTGCGTTCCTGAACGCAACCTGTCTTTTAGCGGTTCTAGGGCTCCATGCCACCTACGCCGGCACCACCTGCCATCGTGTAGTCATAAACCTGACCCATGTCGAATGTGAAGGTACCATAGTAGTTGCCCTCAGCATCCTTAACGGCGTAGTAGAGATCCTTACCGTTGTGGTTCATGTAGAAGGTAACATGCTGATCAGCCGAATCAAGCGTGGTGCCGTTGTCTACAATGTAGGGAGCGCGCTGCATATCCAGCGGGCCGGCCTGGCTGTTCATAACCTCCTCCTCCGAGCACATAACGTAGATCTCCATGCCCTCGGTTATTTTCTCGAACTTAACCGAGAAATCAAGCCAGTTGCCATCAACAGCCAAATCGTAGATCATAGGATCGCCCAGCGTGGTCTTGATAGCCTGTGCCTCGGTGGTCGTCGAAGCAAAGAAGGGCTCGAGAACGAGTGCGGGGGTAGCCTCGGCCGAAGCCATGTTAGCACTCCACGAACCATCCTCGAACTGAGCTACAACGAATACCGTGTAAGCGGTACCATTGTAAACGCCACCAAGGGTCAGCGTGCTGGTTGCAGCATCCCACTGACCGCTCTTACCCGTAACGGCACCGGTTGCTACATTAATGGTCGAGTAGTAGTAGTACTCATCACCGTTGGTCAGCAGGTTGTTCTTAATCGTCTCCTCGGTGTAGTAGTAGAGGTTGTACGACGCCAGCGGGTAAACGCGATACTTCACAGCAGTATCCGAAGCCGAAAGCTTCACCGAGATGCTGTTGTTCAGACCCTTAATCTCGTCGATAGCAACGGTTGCGGTGCTGTACGACATCTCGGGCGTGCTCAAATCCTGGGTTGCCAGGGTGTACTTGCCCTCGGCATCCAGAGCCATAACGGCCATGGTTACGGTCTGACCCATCGAGAGCGAGCTCTTGGTAGCATTGATGGGGAACTCAGTGGTCATATAGCCACCCTCAAGCAGCGCGTTGGCCAGCGTCTCACCACCGGCTACAACAGCCTCATTGGTGGGATCCATGAAGTTGTAGTAAGCGAGTACTACATCATCCGACAGCTCAACCGAAGCCTTAATCTTGGTGTACTCAAGCGAGGTAGGAGTGATGGTAATCGTTGCGTTGCCACCTGCCTCTACGCCACTGGTGGTGAACTCGTAGTAGAGGATATCCTCAACGGTGTAGGCGTCATAAGCCTTACCCTCGTCAATAGGCAGAACAACCAGTGCATACTTGGTGTTGGGCTTCAGCAGGTCGGCCTGATATGCCTGGTAAATCTCCTTCTGGAACTCGGCCAGCGAACCCTCATATACAACATCACCCGTTACGCCATAACCGTAACCGAAGTGGTACTCCATGCCGTAGTTCTCGTACATAGGCTTACTATACTGCCAATCTTCAAGAGCCATCTCGAAAGGATCGTAGTACTCATTAGCCTTCCAGTTCTGAGCCAGGTCGATAACGATATCGTAGCTCGTCGAACCCATCAGCTGAACCGAAATCTCAACGTCGCAGAACGAAGCGCTCAGCTGCTCAACCTTGGCAACCGAAGGCTTGTAGTAGCCGTAAACAACATCCTCAATGTTGGGGTTGTAACCGGTATCATCCATCGGGCAAGCCCAAACTACATACTGCTCACCCTCGGGAAGCTCGCCGTAGGTCAGAGCGTAGCAGATGTCAGCGATGTTGAACTCGAAAATCATCACTTCGTTAACACCAGCCTCATAAGGAGCACCCTGGTAGAGATTGTTACCAATCATGTAACCCCCCCAGCCCTCGAAGACAGTCTCGAGATAAGCAGCGGGATCAGCCTCAAACTCAGCGATAGGAGCATAACCAATGTAGAACTGCGAGAACTCGTAGTAGGTCTCACCGCTCCACCAGTCGGTGTACTCATCTACCATCGGGTTGTAAACTACGAAATCACCGCTCTTGGCATCAACCTCGATCGAAAGACCGGCGCTGGTCGAAACCTTAACCTTGGCGATCTTGCAGGTGCCCTCATCCGAGGTAGCGTGCAGACGGATGTAACCCTCAGCATCAGCCGTACCCTCGGTAACAGCAGCCTCGGCGGGAGCCGTAACGGTCAGCTTGCTGCCCTCGATCTTTGCACGCCAGCCCTCGGGCTTATCCATAACGGCGATGTCAACTACGTTCTTCAGATCCAGGTCGGCAACCTTCGACTCACCAAAGGTGAAGTTCAGACGACCACCCTTGATGTTGGCAACTATACCGGCGCCATCCTGCGCAACCTCAACCTCGAAGGTGTCACCATCAACCGTCGTGAAGATAGCGTAACCGGGCTTCGACCAGATGTCAACGTCTGCGATGATGCAGTTGCACTCAACAACCGTCGTCTCGTTGCCACCCTCGTTGGGCGTGCAGCCGCAGAAGTCGTTGGCGTTGATGCCGCTGTTGGTCCAGTTGGCGCCACCGTCGATCGATACGAGCAGGTTGCCATCGGCATCTACGTCAAACTTGAGCTCGGGAGCCGTGCAGGTGCAAGGCTCAACGGGCTCGCAGGTGCACTCCTGACCAAAGGCGGGAACCTTCTTGCCGTCAACCAGCAGCCACTCCTCGGTGATATCCTCACCCAGGGTGTCGGTTACCACTGCCCAGTACCATACGCCGTCGGTGTCCTGCTTGGGAACCAAGTAGGTATCAACATCGGTATCGGTATCCGTGTCCTTAACATTGCAAGGACCGTAAACCGTAAACTCGGTGCCGTCCGAGAGAACGATCTCCCAGTTGTCACCAACCTTCTCAGCCGATACAACGACGTTCAAGTCCTGGATCATCGACTTCAAAGCTGCTACCTCGTCGTTCAGCTTGTTCTCGAGCTTGGCAACACGCTGAGTCAGAGCCGTCAGATCATTCTGAATCTGGCTGATCTGGCCCTTAATCTCGGTGTCGTCGTACTCGTCGTAGCAAGACGTTGCCAACGAAGCGGTACCCAGCATCGATACCATCATCACGGTACCAACGAGGGATTTGAGGGTGTTAAACATTTTCCTCATAACCTTTTAGTTTTAATTAGTTAATAAATAAGTTAATAAAAAGTTTGTATAAAAAGTTTTGTAAACTTTTTCTTAGAGTTTATGTTTGGCTTTTTTATCAGTCATTGCGAGGCTTCCTCTGGAAGCCGTGGCAATCCTATTTGGAGTGTGACTTCTATATCAATCTTGTAGAAATCTGTTCAAAGAACGTTTGTATTTGGTATTGAATACCACAGTTGCGGTATTCAATACCAAATCCGGGTTTATCGCACCTTGGGGTGGGTCGAGTAGCTCTTCATGTCGATCATGCGGAGCTCGCCACCGGTCATCTTGTCGATCGAGTTCTCCCACTTGATGGGCTCGGGGCGCTTCAGCATCGGGGGTACCGTGCCGCGCTGCTGGGGCTGACCAATCTTCGGGTAGCTCTTCGGAGCCTTCACGCCGAGGGTTACGCCCTCGTAGTAGTCGCCCATGGTCTTGATCTGGCCCTTGTCGTAGATCAGGTAGGCCATATCACCCTGTACATCCTGCTTGCCGAAGGGTACGCAGAGTACTACATAGAGCTCCTTGTCGCTCAGGGCGTTGAAGACCGAAGCCGTGGTGTTCTGCGTGGTCATACCGGCCTCACCCGTAACCCAGAGCTCCCAGGTGTCGAGGATATACTGAGCATTCGCCTCCGCACTGCCCATACCGATATTTGCGCCCAGGTAGTTGAGCAGCAGCGATGCGCCATAGCTCGTCTTGTCACCCACGGCATACTTCATCCAGGTCGTGTCGTCGTTGGCCTGGAACGAAACGTGCAGACCATCCTCCTGCATCTCGGTCAGAATCTCAACCTGCGGGTTGTTGCCGCCCTCGATCGAGTCGGTGGTAGCCGAGGTCCACTGTACCTCTCCCAGCACACCGTTCCAGTCCTCATAGACATAGATAATTGTGTAGGTGGTGGCGGGATCGACACCGGCAACTACATACTGGTCGTAGCCCTCCTCGGTAGCCCACCAGATGTTTGCGGGCTGCTCGTCACCCACCATGGCTATCTTCAGCGCAGCCTCACGCGAGAGGGTCGAGGGATCTCCGTAATACCAGTTGAAGTAGATGGTCGAGGTGTTCTCGAAGTCGTACTCGCAGGCGAACTTGATGCTGGTGCGGCCTTCCGAGGTGAGGCGGGCGGTACCGTTCGACTGGCAAGCCGAGGGATTATCCGTTACGCGCTCCTTGATGTTGAAGGGCTCGGAGAAGTAGATGCGTGAGATGTCGTTGGCAGCGTTGCGCAGGATATAGGCAAACTGGTAGCTGCCACCCGACTCGTAGCTGCCGTTGCCATCCAGAGCCGACTGGATAATCTGGAAGTCGCGACCCGTGTACGAGGTTCCGGTGTACTCCTCGGTATCCACATTGTAGCCGAAGTTGTTGTTGCTGATACCATAACCGCCATTCTGGTCGATATCCAGAGCGGTAGTAGCCAGCCATGCCTCATCGTTCTTGTTGGCCTCGATAGTCGAGGTGTTGTAGAGCTTGTGGAGCATCGTGCGAGCGTTGGCATCGATGGTGAAGTCATACCATACAATCGACGACGAGGTGTAGTTCAAATCGGCTGCAATCGAACCCGTACCCTCGACAATGCCGTCGGGTACCGACTCCAGCTGGAAGAGCTTCGATTGGAAGTCCTCGGCCGGGGTCTCGTTCTCATCCAAACCGATAGCCGTAGCCATCCATACAACCGAAGGATCGGCCGAAGTGCCCCAATCGCGCAGGTACCAGTTGTTGGCTCCGTCGTTGATGTCGTAGGGATCGCCCATCGTGAAGCGCATAAAGTCGCGGTACATCTTGCGGCCATAGCCCATGATGTAGGGCATCAGGTCGGCCTCGGTAGACATATAGTGGTAGAAGTACTTGCAATCCTCGTTACCCGAGTGGGTTACCATAGCCTTCTTCCAACCGGTCTCGACATTGATCTTTACCTCGGGGTTGCCAATCAGAGGCTCCGAGGTGGTCTTCAGGTGGCAAATCGAGATGTCACCCTGATCGAAGCCATCCTTGTCGTAGCAGCCTACGGCCACAATCACATACTCGG
>CAYRPL010000099.1:0-6479 GCA_964426045.1 uncultured Alistipes sp.
GGCTGTAAACGCCGGTGGTGTTGCTACCTCGGGTCTTGAGATGACGCAGAACTGTATGCACATCTCGTGGGCCGGTAAGGAGGTTGACGAGAAGCTCCACTTCATCATGGAGTCGATCCACGAGGCTTGCGTTCAGTATGGTCAGCAGCCCGACGGAACGGTGAACTATGTGAAGGGTGCCAATATCGCCGGCTTTATGAAGGTGGCACAGGCTATGCTCGAGCAAGGCATCATTTAATTTGTTGCAATAAGCGGTCATCTGCGGCCGCTAACGAAAACCCCGACAATGGGATGTACGACAAGTACTACCCATCGTCGGGGTTCTTTCGTCGAGCGTTGCAGCTAACCACCTCTTGCAACAAATTAACCGCTATCCGAGTGAGTTTTGCAGCGGATAATTCGTCAAACCGCCTCCCTGAACCAAAAAAATTATTGAAAATCAGGATAATTTTGAATTATGAATTGTGAATTTTGAATTTTATTTCTACCTTTGCCCTCCCAATCGGGCGTATATCAACCTCTTTCATTGGGTGTCGAACCGACAGACAGGCCTTTCGGGGCGGTCGGGATTAGCGGGCAGGGGCCCACTATGGTAGGCAAGGCGCAGCGGGAATGTTGAGTGCGAAAACCTAAATTAAACTTTTTTGTTCAATGAACAAGGATCAAATCATCAAGCTCGTCAACGAGCAGCTGTGGACCAAGCCCGAGGCTGAGGTTCCCGCATTTAAGGCCGGTGACACGATCACCGTAACGTACCGCATCGTCGAGGGTAGCAAGGAGCGCTTGCAGAGCTTCCGCGGTGTAGTAATTCAGATCAAGGGTACGGGTAAGACCAAGATGTTCACCATCCGCAAGGTATCGAACGGCGTGGGTGTTGAGCGTATCTTCCCCCTCTTCTCGCCTCACATCGACAAGATCGAGGTTAACAAGGTCGGCGTTGTTCGTCGTGCTCGTATCTACTACCTGCGCAACCTTACGGGTAAGAAGGCCCGCATCAAGGAGAAGCGTATGGTGTCGAAGGAGAAGTAGTCTTGTTGACGCAGCAAAGAATCCTGCCCCCAAAACGAGGGCAGGATTTTTTTGGCATATAACTCGATATAGGGGCTCTATTTTGGAGATATTTCATTTTTTCGCGCAATTCAATTATCATTTCTATAAAAGCTTTGTATCTTTGCATTATGACACGGGATATTGATATACTAAAAGCTGGTAACACGGGTGATATTTTCAAGGATGTGCAAAATATCATCGAGCAGACACGCAATTATGCATACCAGGCCGTCAATGTGGCTATGGTGCAACGCAATTGGTTGTTGGGCAAACGTATTGCAGATGAAGAGTTGCAGGGCGAGAATAGAGCCGAGTACGGCAAGGAAATTATCAAACGGCTTGCCGACTATCTAACAAATCTGTATGGCAAGGGATTTACCAAGAGTAATCTCTATCAGTTTGTTCAGTTTTATAAGTTCTTTCCCGAGATTTTCCACTCACTGCGTGGAAAATCCCCAATCTTATCCTGGACACACTACCGCAATCTGTTGCGTGTAACAGACAAGAATGCCAGAGATTGGTATCTGAATGAGTCTGTAAATGAGGTGTGGAGTGCAAGGACACTCGACAGAAACATCGCCTCGCAATACTACTATCGTTTGTTGCAATCACAAAACAAGCAGGCGATAAAAGACGAAATGGTTCAAATTACGGCTCCTTACCAGCAAGATAAATTGGAGTTTATCAAGAATCCGGTTGTCGCAGAGTTCTTAGGATTGTCGCCAAACTCCGATTTCTCTGAAACAAAATTAGAATCATCCATCATTACACACATCCAAAAGTTTGTGATGGAGTTGGGTAAAGGATACGCCTTTGTTGCTCGGCAGCAACATATTAAAACCGATATGGGTGATTATTTCATCGACCTGGTATTCTATAATTATATCCTCAAATGCTTCTTACTCATAGACCTCAAAGCATCAAGAATAACCCACCAGGATGTAGGACAGATGGACATGTATGTTAGGATGTATGACCAACTGAAACGAACCGAAGGCGACAATCCTACTATTGGGTTGATTCTTTGTTCTGAAACAAGTGAGGATATGGCTCGCTACTCGGTGCTTCACGACAACGAACGCCTGTTTCAAGCACGCTATTTAACCTACCTGCCATCAATTGACCAATTGAAAGAAGAGATCGAGTTACAGAAAGAGATCTTCAGATTACAGCATGAAAACAACACTCCCGAGGAATAATCATCGGGAGTGTATTTTGTATGAGTTTTTGTTAGCCCCAAATAGGAGATTGGGCACTACATGCGAACCGAAAGAAATAGAAATATTTGTTAAGGCTGCACTTTTTGTTACCCAAAAAATAGGAGATTGGGCACTACACGCGGACCGAAAGAAATAGAAATATTTGTTAAGGCTGCACTTTTTGTTTGCCAAAAATAGAAATGTTTGGCAAATTTTTGCTACCTTTACTCGGTGTAATGTGCTTTAAGTGCAAAGCCCGAACCGAAAAAGCTGAAAACCTTATACTTCGACTATGAAAAAAATCCTTATCGTAGGCGCCGGTGGCCAGATTGGCTCCGAGCTGACAACCTACCTGCGCTCCATCTATGGCGCAGCCAACGTAATCGCAACCGACGTTCGCGAGTGCAAGATGCTCTCCGAGACGGGACCCTTTGAGGTACTCAACGCCCTCGATGCCACCTCGATGGCCTCGGCCGTAGCCCGCCACAAGTGCGATGCCATCTTCAACCTCGTGGCTCTCCTTTCGGCCGTGGGTGAGCGTGACCCGCAGAAGGCCTGGGCGATCAATATGGGTGCCCTGATGAACTCGTTGGAGGTGGCCCGCCAGTATAACTGCGCCCTCTTCACCCCCTCGTCGATTGGAGCCTTCGGCCCCACCTCACCCAAGGATGGTACACCCCAGGATACGGTGATGCAGCCCACGACCATCTATGGCGTCTGCAAGGTTTCGGGCGAGCTGCTCGGCAACTATTATAATACAAAGTATGGTGTCGATACCCGCTCGGTACGTTTCCCGGGTATTATCTCGAATGTCACCCTCCCGGGTGGCGGTACGACCGACTACGCAGTAGAGATCTACTACGAGGCCATCAAGTCGGGCAAGTTCACCTGCCCCGTACCTGCCGATGTCTATATGGATATGATCTATATGCCCGACGCCCTGCGCGCCTGCGTGGAGCTGATGGAGGCCGACCCCGCCAAGCTCGTACACCGCAACAGCTTCAACCTCGCATCGATGAGCTTCACCCCCGAAATCATCTATGCTGAGATTAAGAAGCGCCTGCCCGACTTCACGATGGACTACAACGTCGATCCCGTGAAGAAGGCTATCGCCGAGAGCTGGCCCAACTCGCTCGACGACACCTGCGCCCGCGAGGAGTGGGGCTGGAAACCCGAGTGGGACCTCTCGAGCATGACCGACGATATGTTGAAGGTCATCCGCGAGAAATACGGGAAGTAAATTAGTGATTAGTAATTAGCTAAAACCGGGTCGCTTAAACGACTCGGTTTTAGTTTTCAGTCAATGAAAATACACCTCCCCTAAATTGGAGGAGGTGGCCGTCAGGCCGGAGGAGTGTGTCAATTGCTCATTGCTAATTACTCATTGCTCATTAAATCTCTCCCCACCGGTCGTGCGGGTAACAAAAATGCTACCCGTGAGAGAAATAGGGGCATTAGTGAGGCAAAAATCAATTTTGAATCTTGAATTTTGAATCTTGAATTTTGAATTGCCAATTGCTAATTGCTAATTGCTAATTGCTAATTAAAAAAATATCCCCCTTTAGCAGCTTAAGGGGGATATTTTTTCTATTATATCCGGACAAGACCCCAAAAGAGTGTTGTTATTTGCGAAACTTTTTCTAACTTTGTAGCGTCGTGGGCGTTATACCCCCGGCACTACATATTTGATAGAAGTGTTTTCGCTTTTATCCTTATACAGAAATCTGGAAAATTTCACGACTAAGAGGATAACGACGACACTCATTTCTTGTATAGCTATGTGGCTATGCACTCTCTGTGCATATACCCCATACTATTCAAGTGTGGGGTCTTGCAATTGTTTATTCTTAGTTGGGCATTCCAGAGCCTCTGTATAGATAAACGGAATTCAACTCCACACTTTTCTATTTTTATGTTTAGCAGGTAATAACGTTTGGAAGGTTGTTTATCTTCCCGCCTTTGGGAGTTGAAAGGCAATTGAACTTTTGAGCAAACAATATTAACTCAAAACTATAATTGCGTATAAAAGAGATTATTCTGGAAGAAGGTGTTAAAACTATTGGGGAAGGAGCTTTTTCTAGCTGTCATAGTTTACAAGAGATTAGATTTCCGAGCACCGTTACTTATATTGGCTCCGGACAATCTTTTTCTTGGGAAACTAAGAAAGATATTTATTTATACTCTAACATAGCACCTACAATAGAGACTGATAGTTTTGATCCAGATGACATAAATATTTTTATATCTGCAAAATCTATCCCTAATTATTGCTATAATGATAGTAATTGGTATGGTTTTCAACAATGTATAAAAGGTAGCATTGAAGCTCCGATATTTAATAATTCAAGCGAAATAGCCAATAATGAAATTCGCTATCAAACAACAAACGGATATATATGCGCTCCTTTGTATAGTGATGAGTCTGACTGGGGAGCAAATATTACAGCACACAGATACAACGAAACATTAGGATGTTGGGTAATTCTATTTGATGATGAAGTTGAGTGTGTTTGTGATAGGGCTTATTTTGGAGAAGGTTACTATTGTCCTCATTTACAAAATCTAACACTACCCAATAGTATTAGGACTATTGGCTCTAGTGCTTTCGTACTTTGTGGATATCTCAAAACGATTACCATACCTCAAAATGTTACTTTGATTAAAGAAAAAGCATTTGAGGAGTCCAGCATAAAGACTGTATATTGCACTCCAATTACACCACCTACATTGGGTAATTTGGCATTTAATCTGAATAGCTATACTATAGTAGAACAAATATATGTTCCTACTGCAAGCGAAGCTTCGTATAAACGAGACTGGTTGGCATATGCAAACTATATTTTCCCTTATAGCTTTTAATAGTTAATTACAAACAACAGTTATGACAATCAACGATATTCATGATGTAATGACAGCTTTGGCAGCAAAACACCGTGCATTTTGGTCAGAGGCAGATTTCCAGTTTGCCTTTGCATGGGAATTGCAGATAAAATTTCCAACAGCAGTAGTGCATCTTGAGAGACGATATCTTAATGCTAATAACGAATACTATTACATTGATATTTGGGTCGAGTATAACGAAAAAGTATTTCCTATTGAGCTGAAATACAAGACCAAAGCTGCGACAATAGGTAGTATTACACTGCTTAATCACTCTGCAACAGACTTTGGGTGCTATGATTACCTAAAGGATATTTACAGAATAGAGTTAATATCAAGAAATGTAACTAACTTCGGAAAAGGTTTTGCTATTATGCTAACAAACGATGCAGCGTATTACAACAACACTTTAAGAGTATCAGCCTATGACAATTTCAAGATATATGAAGGAACGATAAGAGGTGGATTGTTGTCATGGGGAAATACAGCCAAAGGCACTACTTTTGCCGCTGGTAGTAGGGATGATTTCTCTTTAAGAAACTCCTATACAATGTCGTGGAACAAGTATAATGGCGGTATAGATAATTTTATGTATCTAATCAATCAGATATAGACCAATCCCTACAAAAACGGGGCTGTCTAACAAGTCAAATTCTAACGATTTTACCCCCGCCAGAAGTGCATCTGATGGGGGTGATTTTCATTTTTGAGGACTTGTTAGACAGTCTCGTTTTATACCTACAAGCACCACTTCACGAGTCTCTCGCGGGTAACAAAAATGCTACCCGCGGTTTGGGGTGGGAGATATAGGAGTTGTAGGAAATATGGGAGTTTTGGGGATATGCCTAAAATTCCCACTAAAAAACTGGGGGGGGGCGGAGGAACTGGGGAATCTGAGGAGACCGGGGAAAGTGGGGTGAAATTCACAATTCTATTAGGAGTCTAAAAACAGGCACAGTTCCCTCAGACTACACAGATCCCCCAGTTATCCCAGTTTTTCATTTTAGGCGAGCAGATTTTTTCTCGACCGCAGGACTGACGAAGATGGGCTGCACTGAGCGTACTGCCCATTTTCGGCAGACAAGGAGAGGAAAAATGTGACGCACAGAATCGAAATCATTTTTTCATTTTAGGCGAGCAGATTTTGGGCTTCGTGCGGTCGCCTCGGCAGGAGCATACTTCGGGTATGTGACTGTCGAGGCGGCGAGGGAAGTGCAAAATGTGCCGCACAGAATCGAAATCATTTTTTTATTTTAGGCGAGCAGATTTTTTTCTCGACCGCAGGACTGACGAAGATGAGCCTGTCTAACAAGTTTTTTGTTAGATGGGCTTTTTGTATATTTGTGACGA
>CAYRPL010000100.1:0-6373 GCA_964426045.1 uncultured Alistipes sp.
CATCCGTGTCATCTGCCCGGGTCGCGTATTCCGCAACGAGGCCATTTCGTATCGCGCCCACTGCATCTCCCACCAGGTTGAGGGACTCTATATCGACAAGGGGGTATCGTTTGCCGATATGAAGCAGTCGTTGCTCTACTTCGCCAAGGAGCTCTTTGGTGAGAGTGCCACGATTCGCATGCGCCCCTCGTACTTCCCCTTCACCGAGCCTTCGGCCGAGGTGGATGTATCGTGCAACCTGTGCGGCGGCAAGGGCTGCAATGTCTGCAAGGGCACGGGCTGGTTAGAGATTATGGGCTGCGGCATGGTAGACCCCAACGTATTGGAGGCCAACGGTATCGACTCGAAGGAGTACTCGGGATTCGCCTTTGGTATGGGAGTTGAACGTATCGCCATGCTGAAGTACGGTGTCAAGGACCTGCGTCTTTACTTCGAGAACGACGTGCGCTTCCTGCACCAGTTCGACTCGGCTCTGTAAGAAGCTCGAAATAAAATTCAAACAGCTTCTAAGTTTGAGTTATGCACACAAGGTGGACCACAATCGTTATTCTGCTCCTTTGTTTGGCGGGCCTTCTGCCGACAAAGGGACAGACGGCTGTGGGCCCCGCAGACCAGCCCAAAGGCTTTTCGGACAGCCTGCTTTCGCCCCAATACCACTATACGCAGGGCATCGGCAAGCTTCACATCCACCAGGATACAAGCGCTGCACAGGAGGCCTTTCTGAGGGCTCTGAAGCTCGATTCGCTCTACGCTCCGGCCCTCTACAAACTCTCTGAAGTGGCGTCGGCAGAGCAAACACCCGAGCGGGCATTGGCCCATGCACGCCGTGCCTCCGAGTTAGACTCAACCAACAAATTCTACTTAGAGCACTACGCCCGCCTTCAGGTGATGACCCAGCAGACAGGAGCTTTGCAAAGTTTCCGTCGGCTGATTCGCCTGGATCGGCACAATCCCGACAACTTCCGCATTCTGGCCCTTTTGGAGGAGCAGGCCGGGCGCCCTGACGAGGCTGTCAGGCTGCTCGACTCGGCCAGTGTACTCTTTGGCCGCATGGTGCCACTCGAGCGCCTGAAGCGTCGAATGCTGATACATCAGGGCAAAAGAGAGGAGGTCTTCAAAAGTTTGCAGCAGAGCATCGAGCAGGATCCATACGAGGTCGAAAATCTGATTGAGTTGGGACATCTGCACCGCTACTTAGGCGAGGATTCGTTAGCCGTCAGCAGCTACCACCGTGCCTTGGAGCTCGACACGGCCAACCTCAAGAGCATGCTGTCGCTGGCCGAGCTGCATAGCGAGCAGCGCGAATACTACCCCTATCTCTCGATTATGCGCCGCATCTTCGAGCATCCTGACTTCCTGTTGCAGGACAAAATATCCACCTTTCAGCGCTTTACGAGCGACATTCGCTTCTACCGCGAGTACTATCCGCAACTCAATACGCTGGCCCGCACGCTGGCACTGCGCCATCCCCAGAGCCCCGAGGTGGTACGTCTCTACGGCGACCATCTGCTGATCTCGGGCGAGGGGGAGCAGGCTTTGGCCCACTACAAGCTGCACCTTGACGATGAGCCCCCGCAGGTCGATTACTACACCATGACAGCCGACCTGGAGCGCTATTTCAAGCGCCCCGATTCGGCCTATCTCTACCTGGACAAGGCCCTGAAAAAGTTCCCCGACAACATCGATATTTACCTGCGTAAAAGTATGTTGCAGGCCTCCGAGAAGCGCTTTGACGAGGCCGAGGCAACCCTGCATGAGGCCTTCTATTATATCAAGGGGGATTCGATACAGAGTTTGCTGTGGGGCTATATGGGCGATGTGTACCAGCTCCGCAGCCAGGGCGACTACCCCTCGGCCGAGGCGGCAGCCGAAGCTGCCGGGCGGGCAGAGAACAAAAAGGCCGCCAAGGAGTACAACAAATGGTTGAAAAAGGCCTTCACCGCCTACGATAAAGCACTGACCTACAACAATAGAAATATCTCGGTGCTGAATAATTACGCCTACTTCCTCTCTCTTGCGGGGCGCAACTTGGAGCGGGCCCTCGAGATGTCGAGCCGCGTAGTGGCCTTAGAGCCCAAGGAGCCCTCCTACCTGGATACCCACGCCTGGGTACTCTATTCGCTGGGGCGCTACGAGGAGGCCAAGCGACTGCTTCAGCAGGCCGTATCGCTCGACGGACAGCGCAGTGCCACCCTGCAACTCCACTACGGAGATGTCCTCTCGGCCTTAGGCGAGAATTTCATGGCCGAGGTCTACTGGAAGCGTGCCCTCGAGAATGGAGCCGAGGCCGCAGAGGTTGAACGCCGCATCGAGACCCAAAAACAGAAACAAGCAGCCACCGCACAATGAGAGACCTGCGCCCCATAATCCCGACCCTGCTGCTCGGCCTGCTGCTCGGCCAGCCCTCGCTTGTGTGGGGACAGAACAAGCAGATTACGGCCCAGAAGCAGAAGATTGAGCGGCTGGAGCGTGAGATTGCCGAGCGCGAGAAGGAGATTTCCAACCTGAAGAGGGGTCGCTCGAGTGCCGAAGAGCGGGTGCGCAAATTGGCCCGCCAGATTGAGAGCCGCAACGACCTGTTAGACGAAACCGAAGCCGAGGAGCGCACCTTAAAACTCGAGGCGGCTCGGGCCGACAGTGCCGCAACCTCGCTGGGTGCCGCCCTCAATGAGAGCCGTGAGCGCTATGCCGGAATGGTACGCGAGGCGTGGCGCAACTACCGACACAACAACTATTTGAGTTATATCTTCTCGGCCGAGGACTTTGCCGACGTGGCCCGTCGCATTGCCAACCTGCGTGAGGTGGCCTCGCTGCGAGAGCGGCAGATGCGACAGATAGACTCGCTGCAGCGCCAAACAGCCGAGCAGCAGGCCCTCCTAAGTCGTCGTCAGCACGATTTGGACTCGGTACACCGCAGCCTCGATGCCCAGAAAAAGCGCCTGCAGAGCGATGCTGCCGAGGCCCGCGCAAGCGTCAAGCAGCTCTCGAAAAAGGAGCAGGCGGCCCTGAAAAAGAAGGTGCAGCAGGAGCAGCAACTCGACGATGCGATTGCCGAGCTGCGCAAGCTGACCAAGGGCAACAAGCAGGGAGCCTCGTTCAGCAACAAGACCTCGAACCTGCACCTTCCGGTTGTGGGGGGCAAGGTCAAGCGCTACCACGGAAACATGGCCGAGATTTCGGGCTCGAAAGGGGCCGAAATTCGCTCGATTTACGAGGGTAAGGTGGTGGATGTAAAGCGCAACCGCATCACCGGCAAATACGACGTCTACATCGCCCACGGAGAGTATATCACCTCGTATGCCAACCTCTCGGCCGTCAGCGTGAGCCGAGACACGGCCGTAAAGCGCAACCAGAAGATTGGCACCATCGGTTCGTCGGTCGATGTGATAACAATGCAGAGCGAATATACGCTCGTATTTGGCATCTACCCTCCCGACCCAAAGCAGAAGATGCTGGCCTCGGACTGTTTCAAAAACAAGTAACCGCACAACTTATGTCTATACGATATCACAACGACGAATCTTCCTATCGCCTCACCGGCCGACGCCTCATCGGCCGCTGGTTGCAGGCCGTAGCCGCAAGCGAAGGAGATTTTCGCATCGAGGAGCTCAACTACATCTTTTGCTCCTCGGAGAAGCACCGCGAGATGAATCGCCAATTTGTCGGCCACGACTACTTCACCGATATCATCACCTTCGACTACAGCTCGCTCAAAGAGGGCTATGTGGCCGGAGATATCTTTATTGATGTCGAGACTGTGCGTGACAACGCCCGCATCTACGGGGCCACCTTCAGCCAGGAGATGCACCGCATCATCGTACACGGACTGCTGCACCTCTGCGGCCAGAAGGATAAGAGCCCCCGTGCCGAGAAGCAGATGCACCGCAAGGAGGACAAATACCTGGCCCTGCTTGCCCAAATGCAACACGAGGCCGAGGAGGAGAAAACAAAGGCATAGCGTATGGTGTTGAAGTATGATATTATCGTAATTGGCGGCGGACACGCCGGTTGTGAGGCCGCCTCGGCTGCCGCACGCTTGGGGTCGCGCACCCTGCTGCTGACGATGGATATGGCCAAGTTGGCCAACATGTCCTGCAACCCCGCCGTGGGGGGTGTCGCCAAGGGGCAGATTGTGCGCGAAATCGACGCCCTGGGAGGACGCATGGGCATCATCACCGATCTGACAACCATTCAGTTCCGAATGCTCAACCGCTCGAAGGGTGCCGCCATGTGGAGCCCCCGAGCCCAATGCGACAAGGCCCGCTTCTCCGAGGAGTGGCGACGAGAGCTGGAGAACACCCAAAAGCTCTATATTTGGCAGGATTCGGCCACCGAGATACTCTTTGACTGCGAAGGCGGGAAACGGCGCGTAAGGGGCCTAAAAACGCAAATGGGCGTGGAGTTCGCCTGCCGTGCCGTGATTCTTACAAGCGGTACGTTCCTCAATGGTCAAATGTACTGCGGCGAGGGTTCGGCCGAGGGAGGCCGAGCCGGAGATGCCGCCTCACACGGCATCACCGAGTCCCTCACGGCCATCGGATTCGAGACCGGACGAATGAAGACCGGAACCCCCGCACGCCTCGACGCCCGCACCATCGACTTCGAGAATTTGGAGGTGCAGGAGGGCGATGAAAATCCGCAAAAATTTTCTTATTCTTCTGATACTCAGGCGGTTAAGAATCAACTACCCTGTTTTACGGTACACACCTCGAAGCGGGTACACGACATCCTACGTCGCGGATTTGAGCGCTCACCCCTCTTCAACGGAACCATTCACGGCATCGGCCCCCGCTACTGCCCGAGCATCGAGGATAAACTGCGCACCTTCGCCGAGAAGGATTCGCACCAGCTCTTCCTCGAACCCGAGGGACGCACGACCAACGAGTACTACCTGAACGGGTTCTCGTCGTCGCTCCCCTGGGAGATTCAGTGGGAGGCCCTGCATGCCATCTCGGGCTTTGAGAACCTCCACATCTACCGCCCGGGCTACGCCATCGAATACGACTACCTGATACCGACACAGCTCCACCACACCCTCGAGACGAAACTCGTCGAGGGGCTCTACTTCGCAGGCCAAATCAACGGAACAACCGGCTACGAAGAGGCCGCAGCCCAGGGTCTGATGGCGGGAATCAACGCCCACAAAAAACTAAAGGGCAAAGAGCCCATAGTGCTGCGACGCGACGAAGCCTATATCGGCGTGCTGATCGACGACCTGGTGACCAAGGGAGTCGACGAACCCTACCGTATGTTTACCTCGCGTGCCGAGTACCGCATCCTGCTGCGCCAGGATAACGCCGACCTACGACTGACTGAAAAAGGGTACGAATTGGGACTCATAACCGAGAAAAGATGGCGGGAATTCAGCGAAAAAAAATCGGCTGTAGAATCGCTTAAAAAATTCGCACGCGAACTGAGCATCAAACCAAGCGACGTAGAAAACTACCTCGTTTCGCTCAATTCCGACCCCCTGACCCAGGGTTGTAAGCTCCAAAACCTGCTGATGCGAAACTTTACCTCGATCCAAAGCCTGAGAAGCGTACTCCCGAAATTGGAAAAATTCATCGCCGAAAACCAAATCAGCGACGAGGCAATCGAACAGGCTGAGATACAAATTAAATATAAAGGGTATATCGAACGCGAAAAATTGATCGCCGAAAAACTGCGTCGCCTCGAAAATATCCAAATACCCGACAATTTCGACTTCTTCTCCATGCAAGCCCTGACCATCGAGGCCCGCCAGAAACTCGACCGCATCCGCCCAAAAACTATCGGCCAGGCCTCCCGAATCCCGGGCGTCTCACCCGCCGACGTAAACGTGCTACTGGTCCGATTTGGCAGATAAAATTACTAAAGTATATTATTTGCAATACAAAAGAATAGAAAACTGCCACTTTTTTGAAAAAAGCGACACCAAAAACTTTCAGCCGAAACTTACGTTTCGGTTGTTTTTTGTTTTTGGGTTTGTTTTTTGAGATTTTTAGAATAGCCGATGGCTATTAAAAGCCGAGTTTTTTGTTACGATTTTTACACATAAAAATTCTTTTCATCTCTTCGCGCCTCGGGAAACAAACCCCATAGAGGATAGAAGAGATATTCCCAATTCCTAATTCCTAATTCCTAATAAAAGACAGGAGTGTTCCCCGTGGAACACTCCTGTCTTTAAGGAATCGCAAAAGCTTTACTCGTCAACCTCAATCTCGAGGGTCCAATTGTGCTTATCCTCGCAGCGACCGTACTGGATATCACGCAGCGTATTGTAGAGCTTCATGCTCCACTCTCCTACGTTCTCCATATCGAACATATAGTCCGTACCGGTCTGCATATCGTGCACAAGGCCGATGGGCGAGATAACGGCAGCCGTACCGCAAGC
>CAYRPL010000101.1:0-6331 GCA_964426045.1 uncultured Alistipes sp.
ATTTTTAGGTTAATGAAGATTTATGCGTAAACACACACTTTTGCAGGTGACCCGATGTTTTCCGCATCTCCTATGCCAATGGCGAGGTAGAGACCTTCTCCGACCGCATCGCAGCAAACAGCGACCGAGTACTGAAGAACTATCCCTATCCGGCTGTCAGCCGCACCTACGCCGTGGGCGATATTTTTGATGAAGACGGCATTCGCGGTGTTGTAATCCAGACAACGGATGGGGGACGCCACGGACTGATTCTTTCGTTGGAGGAGGCCCCCATCGGTACGCAGTGGGATAATGCGCGTGCCACCCTCTTTTATATGGGGCTGAACAACCACAAGGATGGCTGGGAGAATATGCGGAAATTGGGGCAGGCAATCGAGGAAAACAGGCTGAAGTGGGAAGATTTTCCGGCCTTTGAATACTGCCGCTCGCTGGGCGAAGGGTGGTATCTGCCGGCCATCGAAGAGCTGATGTGCATGTGGAACCTGATTGGCGAGGTTCCGGAACGGTATGGCTCGTTTAAGTTTGATCGACTGATGAAGGAGCTTTCGTCCGCATTGGTGGCTGTCGGCTCCTATCCCTTGGCCTCACTTTACAAGCACGAGTATCTCTCCTCGACCGAGGCCAATTGGGGCTATGTCTACAAACTCTCCTATCGTAAAAAGGGGCAAACCACGCTCAAAGGGGAGGAGACTTTTCGCCTGGACCAGGCCGGATTCAAACAAAACCACTGGACCAAGGGGACTAATAAAAGATTCTTGCAGTGCTGTATCCGTGCCGTGCATAAGTTTTAGAATGGAGAGCAATATTCTGACAAACAGACAGCATCTACACAAAGCAGGAGGAGATACCGGATGGCATCTCCTCCTGCTTTGTAGCCCCACCGCGACTCGAACGCGAATTTAAGGTTTAGGAAACCTTCGTTCTATCCCTTGAACTATAGGGCCAAATCAATTCACAATTCACAATTCACAATTCACAATTAAAACAATTCTTAATTACTAATTACTAATTACTAATACTCCACTTTGTCGCTCTTCTCCTCCCAAAGTCTAAAGCTCTCGAGGGCCTCGCTGTGCAGCAGCTGCTCGGCGGGGATTCGGCGACGGTTCGGAGCCAGCGGAATCTCGTTATAGATAAACGAATCATCGAAGTCGATGGCCGCAGCATCCTCGCGCGTATTGGCGTAGTAGATACGCTCGATTCCGGCCCAATAGATGGCACTCAGGCACATCGGGCAGGGCTCACACGAGGCGTAGACCGTGCAACCCTTCAGGTTGAAACTCTCCAATTCGGCACAGGCTTTGCGAATAGCCTGCACCTCGGCATGGGCCGTGGGGTCGTTGAGCTTCGTGACGTTGTTTGTGCCACGCGCTACAACCCGGCCATCACGCACAATGACCGCTCCAAAGGGGCCTCCGCCCGTTTGGACACTCAGATTGGCCAACTCAATGGCCATGCGCATAAAGCGCTCGTGCTGCTCCTGATTCTGCTTCATCTGTTCTATGCAACTACTGTTTCTCCTTCCTCCCCCCTCCGGGAACAAAAATGGTGCGATTCCGAGGAACCGCACCGCAAATATAGTAATTTTCTTTGAGAAATCAACTACTTCTTACCGAACTTGAAGTCCAGGCCGATACCCCACGAAGTCGAGGTACGGCTGTAGATATCCTTGAAGCTCAGAGCGGGATTCGAGGCATCTACATAGTTGTTGGTTACATCCTCGTAGAAGGTCTTCATAAAGCCGGCATTGAGGGCGATGTTGTCGGTGATACCGAACTTCACACCCAGACCCAGCGAGGTCGACGAGGTCGAGAAGTTCATATCCGAGTACATGGTCTCGTCGAGGTTGTACTGCGTGCGCTGTACACCGAGGCTGACCAGCCAACGCTTCGAGATCGTCCACTCGGCACCGGCCAGGTACTCGTTGGTGTTACCCAGAACGGCGCAATTCTGACCATCATAAGCACCCGTAAGCGCATTCTGCGTGAAGCTGTTCTCGGCATCCTTGTCGAAGTAGTGGTGCCACTCAACGGTCACCTTTACAGGGCCGCAGTTGCGGCTGGCAGCTACGGCTAGCAGGGCGGGGGTCTCGGCCTTTACCTTCGTACCATTGGGGAAGATGCCGTTGATTACGGGGTCGGCAGCCGATACGGGCTCCGACTCAATCTCCAGCTCGGTAGCCATCTTGAACTCATACTTAATCGAGGCATCCCACTTACCCTTGTGCAGCGAGAGGGCTACTACGGGGCTGATCGACGAACCCTTCTGCTTCACGTCGAGGATGTGATCCGAGGTCAGAGCGGCGTAGGTGCCGAGCGTGGCCTGCATCTCGGGGCTCAGCATGCCCATCGACTCGAGCTTCTGGGCAGCGGCCACAAAGAAGCCGGGAGCAGACATCATCGAACCATTCAGACCCATGGCAGCAGCCAAGGGATTGGTCTGGATGTTCTTCATATAACCCTCATAGGCATTCGAGGTGGTGCTGTAGCGTACCAAGGCCGAAACCGACAACCAATCGGTGATGCGGAAGGCGGCACCCAAGTTGAAGGCCAGGGTCATCGACTTGCCCTTCAGGTACATATCCATAGCGTACTGGTTGGCCGTCAGACCAAACTGCTGGCCCATCTGCGTAATACCGGCAGGCAGCACAGCGAACTGACGCTCAAACGAGGCCAGACCTCCGTCGTACTCCAGCGTACCGCCACCACCGTTTACGCCCATACCGAGCATCACGGCCCAACGATTCTTCTTCCATGCGAGGTGGAAGCTGGGAATCAGCGGCGAGAATACCTCACCCTCGTAGGTCTTGGTCATCTGACCGGGCGTAGCGGCGTTCATCGCAAAGGGTGCGAAGGTCGACTCGGTCGAGCGGGTCTGGATGGCCATCTGATCGCTCAGGCCGAAGTGCCAGCCATTCTCCATAAATACAACACCGGCGGGGTTGTGCAGCACGGCATCGGGATCGAGCGACGTACCACGGGCAATGCTGCGCAGGAACGAGGCGCTCTGGTTCGTGTTGGTCATCAGACCTCCTGCCAGGGTGGGAAGAACCACTACGGCAGCCAGAATCGAAAGGAAAATTTTCTTCATTCTTTTCTAATTTTTGGTTTCTAAAATTTGATTGCTTGTTCAAATTCACCCCGCAGGGCGAATTTTTGTACAAAAAATCGGTGCAAATGTACTACTTTCGGGCGCTACTCCCAAATTTTTATATCTAAAATTCCCCTAAATTGGAACTATCTGCATACAATTGTTCTAAAATACGCAGTGTTTTTAGCCCTATTTCGGCTCCATTTTTGCCCTTGCGGTATAGATTTTGAAAAGCCGGATATAAAATTTAACCATTTTGTAACATTAAAAATTTGCAATACTCAAGAGGATATGCTATCTTTGAAACTGAAAACCAATTAAATTTGAAGCGATGAAACGATTTTCTATTTGGATGATGTCGCTCCTGTTGGCAACATCTTGCTGGGCCGCAACCGATCGGGTTGTCACGGCCGAACAACTTCCTGAAAAGGCTAAAAAGATGCTCGAAGCCCACTTCCCGGGCGATGGCGTGCAGTTCGCCTCGTTGGATGACGACTGGTTCGGAGCCCTCTATGAGGTTCACCTCTTCTCGGGCTGCGAAATCGAATTTACCAAGGAGGGTGAATGGATGACCATCGACAGCGCACCGAACCTCGTTCCCGAGGCGCTGATTCCCGCACCGCTGCTCAAAGAGGTGCAGGAGCGCTTTGCCGGCAACGGTGTGGTCAAGATCGACCGCGACCGCCGAGGCTACGAGTTGGAGCTGAGCAACGGCATGGAGCTGAAGTTTAACTCGAAATACCAGCTGGTGGAGTTAGACGACTAAGGGCAATTAGCAATTAGTAATTAGCAATTAACTAAAAACGAGTCGTTTAGGCGACTCGTTTTTTGATTCCTTCAGTCATTGCTCATTACTCATTAGAGCTGATGCGATAAAATATAATTTTGTTGATATTCCTTAATAAGGACACCCTACAAAGTTCTGAGGCAAATGATAGAATATCTTTTACGAATAAAATATTTTTCAAATCAAAAAATAATAAAACTCTTGTAACTAATTTATATTTAATAGCTTAATTATTGCTTTGCAAAATTTATTGCATCAGCAATAATTGCTCATTGCTCATTACTCATTGCTCATTGAATAACAGCCTTCACTTTGCCTTGGGCCAATTCGATTTCGAGGGGCTTTTGCGGATCGGCCAAAGCGGCATCGGTCAGTGCCTTTCCACCCTGGCGGGTAATCGAGAATCCCAAGTCGAGGATGCGGCGCGGGGAGTGGCTCTCGGTGAGGGCCTCGAGGTGTTTGAGGCGCTCCGCCTCACGGCGCAGCAGGCGTTGAACCTCTTCGGGGAGTTGGCGCTCAACCTCCTCCAGGTGTATCTTTTGGCGCTCCAACAGGCTATGGGCTCCACTGCGAAGCTCCTGGCTCATACGCTCCAAGCGCAGCAGGTGGCTCTTCGAGAGGCTCAGTGCAGCGTCGTGCAACGTCAGGGCGGCACCATCCAACCACCCCTCGACCTGCGCCAGGCGCTCCGAGAGCCAGGCGGCGACGGCCGTGGGGGTTTTGAGGGGCGTGTGGGCCACCATATCGGCTACCGAGACATCCTTATCGTGGCCGATACCGGTCAGAATCGGCAGCGGGAATTGGGCGATATGGTTGCAGAGTCGGTAACTATTGAAGCAGTTCAAGTCGCTGGTCGAACCTCCACCGCGAATAATCACCACCCCATCAAACTCTTCTATTCTTAGGGCAATTTCGCCGAGGGCCGAAATAATGGAGCTCTCGGCCGCCTCGCCCTGCATCGTAGCGTCGAAGAGTTGCAGCGCAAAGGCGTAGCGGCTTACGGCCAACTCGTTACAGAAATCCTGATATCCGGCAGCCTTGCGGCTCGAGATGATGGCGATGCGCTGGGGCACCACCGCAAGGGGTAGTTCACGGTTCATATCCCACACCCCCTCGGCTTTGAGGCGGGCGATGGTCTCCTGGCGGCGACGCTCCATATCGCCCATCGTATAGGCGGGGTCTATATCGCTGATTTGGAGCGAGAAACCATACAATTCATGAAAATTTACCGTCGTCTTCAGCAGCACCTTCATACCCGCTTCAAGGGGCTGCCCCGTAGCGAGTTCAAAGGTTGCAGCCAGCCGCGGGTAGTAGGAGCGCCAGATGACACCCCGCGCCTGGGCCTTCGGAACCCCGTCCGATTCGCCCTTCTCGACCAACTCCAGGTAGCAGTGACCCGAGTAGTTCACCTTCAACTCCGCAATCTCGGCCACAACCCACAGAGGAAGGGCAAAACGCTCGGCAAGGGTCGCCTTGACGGCCCCTTGCAGCTGACTCAGGGTGATGGGTGCGGAGGTTGGCATCGTTATCGGATGATGATATAGCGCTCGCGGGGCATCTCGCGCCCCTCGGGCAGGGTGAGTTGTAGTACATAGCCGCTGCTGGCCACCGCCTCGCCCAGCTTTTGGGCGGGCTGCCAGCGGGGAGAGTCGGCCAAGGCCCGCTCCACACGGCGTTGCAGACGTTTGTCGGTCGCCTGCAGCACCTTCTCGATGCGCAGTGTACCGTCGGCCTCGATGGCGTAGCGCACTACAATACGGGCTGTGGGATCGTTCTCCTTCCAGGCGACCTCTCGGCTGACAAACTGAGCCAGGCTCAACCCCTCGGGGTGCTGAAAGCGGGCCGGCCTGTCATACTTCAGGGTCACCAGCACCACCCCATTGCCCGCCTCGGGGCCAAAGCGGGCAATGGTCTCCTCGTCGGCCGGAAACGATTCGATGCGTTCAATCAATTCGGGGTTGATGCTTTCAATCTCCTCGCGCACCTCACCATTGACTATATAGAGGGGCTCCTGCGCCAAGGCAGGTAACACCAGGCCAACGAGTAAAAACCAAAGTATTGCAATGTATCTCATAAGCGGTCAGTCTGTTACTCTTCTCCGTCGGGAAATGGGCAATTCAAATAATTGTGAATTGTGAATTATGAATTGTGAATTAAAAAAGGCGCCCCGAAGGTCGCCTCTTTTCTCGATTTACAATTCACTCTCCTTCAGGCGCTCGGCATTCTCGGCCACAATCAGGTGGTCGATGCAGTCCTGGATATCACCATCCATAAAGGCCGAAAGGTTATAAATCGTGTAGTTGATACGGTGGTCGGTGATACGCCCCTGGGGGTAGTTATAGGTGCGAATCTTGGCCGAGCGGTCACCGGTCGATACCATCGTCTTACGCTTCGATGCAATCTCGTCGAGGTACTTCGAGTACTCGAGGTTGAAGACGCGCGTGCGCAACTCCT
>CAYRPL010000102.1:0-2724 GCA_964426045.1 uncultured Alistipes sp.
GCTGCAAATTGATGCTTAACAAAATATTTGAATAATTTTCAAACAGCTTCTTAATCATTGTTGTTTGTTTTTAGTTGTTATAAGTTCTGTTTCTTAAACTCATCCCTCAACATCTGCCAAAAGAATGATGGTCTTCTGTTTGAATCCAAATATTGTTTATAATATGGAGTGTTGTATCTGATTGTTCTTTCAAGTCACATATTTTAAGAGTAATCGGGCTTTGCTCCTCTTCATTGGCAATAAACACCTGAATCTCTCCGGATTGCCCCCTGTAGAATATATCATAAAAGAGACGCTCCATTCGGGTATTAGGCATAGCTACTGCAAAGTCAAGAATAAGGATTGCCCCAAAAAGGAACCATCGGCTAAGTAGAGTACTCTGCTTTACCTCCGAAGGTCTTACAATGGTTGGAAGCACAGAACTTACAAGTGCAACAAGCAGAGCCAACAGGCAGAGTAGATTTTTGTAGAGACATTGCTCCCCATATGAGGAGGTTGCAACCTCCAGCCATTTGCAAATAGTCTCGAACTCGCCCAATTTCCAGCAAGCGATTAACCCTCCTAAAAGAAGGGTAAACCCACCATAGAAAAGGTGTTGCGTCGCCCGAGAGAGTTTGCGCAAATTAAGCCACGCTATACCTCCGGCACAGAGCATCAGCAACAAATAGTGTAATGTCAGGCGATACTCCAACCATATCTCCAACAAATTGTGAATAACGACGATTGCTGCAAGAGTGCCAACAATCCACATGGTGCGAGTCAGTAACTTCATCACGGTTTTAGTTCTTTAATTAATCATCTCATCTTCTTTGTATTTGTCCAGATCTATCTTCTGGTCCTCCTTAATTTCAAATGAGTTAAAGTTATTACAGGTAATGTCTACCCCATCGACATTCAAACCTATAAGGCCGTCATCAGAGAACAACGGCCTAACGATTTTAGCGCGACTAATGATCCTACATTCAACCTCTCCACCTTCCCACATTGAAAACATTGCTACTGTCATACTATATTCTTTTTATTTGATGTTGCAAATATACAAGCACACCACGAACTCTATGTTCGCAATATGTAAAATTCTCGCTTATAACGGCCCATGCACAGTCTGCCAGTTCTAATTTTGTCCTATCCCATACATTTAATCAAGGTTTTCCATTTTAATGTATGATGCAGGGTCATTTATAGCTCTTTCTAACTCTTTTTCTTTCCCAGGCGTCAAAATCCTTGATTTCTACACCATCTCGATTTACGATCCCTTTGCTAAACCTTTGCAAGCCTTCGGAAAAAGAGCCCGCATATGCATATTTCGGTTGTATCACCTCCTTGCCGGTGCGATCGATAAAGCCCCACCAGTCATTTAATTTAACCTCAGCCAAACCTTCGGAAAAAGAGCCCACATAATCATATCCCTTGGGAATCACGATCACCTCTTTGCCGGTGCGATCGATAAAGGTCCCGCCGTTTGATTCTACCTGGGCTAAGCCTTCACTAAAAGGCCTCGCGCCACCATATTTCAGCGGAATCACCTCCTTGCCGGTGCGATCGATATAGCCCCACTCGCGATTTAATTTAACCGCAGCCAAACCTTCGGAAAAATCATGCACACAATCGTATTTAGGGGAAACTACCTCCTTGCCAGTGCGATCAATAAGCCCCCATTTGTCGCTTGGCTCAACCAGAGCCAGGCCTTCGGAAAAACGTCCCGCGTAACGATATTTCGGGGGAATCACCTCCTTGCCGGTGCTATCAATATAGCCCAGACAGCCGTTTATTATAACCATAGCCAAGCCTTCGAAAAAAGGCCAAGCTTTCTCATATTTCGGTTGTATCACCTCCTTGCCGATTCTATCAATATAACCCCACTTTTCATTTAATTTAACCGCAGCCAAACCTTCGGAAAAATGATGCACCCAATCGTATTTAGGGGAAACTACCTCCTTACCGGCACGATCGATATAGCCCCACTTATACATAAATTTAACCGCAGCCAAGCCTTCGAAAAATCCCCTCGCAGGTTTCATTTCATCCTCATCATAATCATCATCGTATTCTAGCGGAATGATCTCCTCTCCAGCTTGATTGATAAAGCCAAACTTTCCTTTTAATCCTACATAGGCTAAGCCTTCACTAAAAGGCCACGCATTATCATATTTCAGCGGAATCACCTCCTTGCCGGTGCGATCGATAAAGCCATACTTACCATTTAATTCAACCCAAGCCAAACCTTCGGAAAAACGTCCCGCGTAACGATATTTCGGGGGAATCACCACCCTGCCAGTGCGATCGATAAACCCCCACCCTCTATCGTATGATTCTACCTTAGCTAAGCCTTCGGAAAAACGTCCCGCGTAACGATATTTCGGGGGAATCACCACCCTGCCAGTGCGATCGATAAACCCCCACCCTCTATCGTATGATTCTACCCAAGCCAAGCCTTCGAAAAAACGTCCCACGCTAAGATATTCCAGTTCCGGGGAAATCACCTCCTTGCCGGTGCGATCGATAAAGCCCCATCCTCCGAGTGATCCTACCTTAGCCAAACCTTCGGAAAAAGAGCCCGCATTACGATATTTCAGCGGAATTACCTCCTTGCCAGTGCTATCGATAAAATGCAACACATAGTTGTTCCACAGCCAGTCCGGATTGTCGTCATCATTTAATTTAACCCAAGCCAAACCTTCGGAAAAAGAGCACACGCTCGCATATTTCGGGGGAATCACCTCC
>CAYRPL010000102.1:2824-6197 GCA_964426045.1 uncultured Alistipes sp.
AGCCATACTTACCATTTAATTTAACCATAGCCAAACCTTCGGAAAAAGAGCCCACATAATTGTATTTAGAGGAAACGACCTCCTTGCCGGTGCGATCGATAAAGCCATACTTACCATTTAATTTAACCTCAGCCAAACCTTCGGAAAAAGAGCCCGCATAATCATATTTCAGCGGGGTTATTTTCACACCCGATTTATCATAAAATCCCCATTTCCCATTTAATGAGACCTTTACAAGATGCTCGTCACATGAATTAACCACACTGTACTTTAGAGGAATAATATTGGCACCGCTTCTATCCACCATTCCCCACAGTTCTTCCCCCCCACACAATCTCATTACAAAGGTATAGCCATCTTCCAAGTGATGGATATGGCTATAAAAGCCTCTTGGCTCATAGCGCATTGTGGTTTCAGAAGGGGCAAGCAACAGATAAATCTCGCCCTCAACCAAACAACGGACCAATCCCGAATCGCTATTGTAGCGAATTAACTGAAACTCATCACACTCAAACAGCCGATACAATTCTCCATCGAGATTAAATAGTCTATATTTATCCTCTCTGCAAGCAATAATCCCGAGCGGAATTAACTCAAAATCGTCGTAATCGATTGGACAAACCATCTTCCCCTCAAGATTTAGCAATCCTTTGCGGCCACCATATTCTATACAGCAAAAATTCTCTCCCAATGGGTGTATCCGCTTACATATCAAGTTGCCATCTGGATTGATATAACCGGCTATTTCCCCATCCTTTTTTACTTCGGCAACACCATAGCGAAACTCGCCCACAGAGTCATATTGCGCTGTGCGACGCTGAAAGCGCACCTGCTTTAAAGAAATCTCACAACGATAGTACCCACACGATTGTTCGGCCCGAAAATCGAAATCTATACAATCCTCACGGTTTTCACAGCTGATACATTGCACCCAATAAGCACCCTTGAGAAGAGCTATCTTATAATCTTTATTTTCTTCTGCCGCACCATAAAAT
Source organism: uncultured Alistipes sp. (assembly GCA_964426045.1). Classification (GTDB taxonomy): domain Bacteria; phylum Bacteroidota; class Bacteroidia; order Bacteroidales; family Rikenellaceae; genus Alistipes. Next base: position 3,820 of record CAYRPL010000102.1, read on the forward strand.
TCGGTATCAATATACACCTCACATCTTAAGTCTGAATTTATAATAAGCTGCATTCCGAGAGGGGGCTCTACTTTTGCCATAATTTTCTTTTTTATGATTAAACTCCTTTCAATCCGTTTTTATACGCAGTATAGTAGCGAAAATTTATTTGGTATACATATTTATTCCCATTTCGCTCGGCATATATTGAATAATTCCCGCGATCCCACATATTTTTTATTAGTGCTCTGACTTGTTCCGGGTTTGCGACCATAGGAAGAGCGCTAGCAATCTCATGTTTATCTAAAGGTCGATTTGCATTCTGCAACACATCAAAAATATATTTCCACGTCATAAATAAGCTTATGGATTTTCTCTATACATGTCTACCGCAAAGATAGAGAATAGAATCTAAAAAAGCAATAAGACGCACCTCTTTTGGGGGTTGTTGCAACCGTTTTTTTCATCGGCAAAGTTCCGAAAAACAAACTTTTTTTGCAAGGGGGTTGGCTCTTGAGGCGAAAATTTGTTCTTCGTAGATTGGGGGTGTGGGCGTTTGGCGAAAAAAGCGTATCTTTGTGCAGAAAATTTAGGTTTATGAGCTTAAAAAATCGAATCCACACTACCCTGCTACTCCTCTCGGTGGCGCTTTTGGCGGCCTGTGGCGGTGGCAGCAAGGCGGCCCACGAGGCCGAGGACGAGGCTGTTTGGGTCTCGATACTGCCCCTGAAGGGGGTTGTCGAGGCCATTATGGGCGAGGGCGCGCAGGTAAATGTCCTGGTGCCGGCGGGGGCTTCGCCCGAGAGTTTTGAGCCCACGGCCCGCCAGGTGGTCGAGCTGGGGCGTGCGCCCTTGGTTTTGGGCGTCGGCCTGCTGGACTTCGAGCAGAGTCTGCTCAAGAAGCTGGGCGAGGAGCGCGAAATCGTGCGCCTGGCCGAGGGGATTGAGCTCATTGCGGGCAGCTGTTCGTGTGGTCACCATCACCACCACGCCCACGGCATCGACCCCCACGTCTGGGCCTCGCCCCGCGAGCTGCAACTCCTGGCCCGCAACGCCTACGAGGCGATTCAGGCCGCCTGGCCCGACTCGACGCACTACCGCACCAATTACGAGGCACTTGCAGCCCGCATCGAGAGCCTCGACAAGCAGTGTGGCGAGCAGCTGCAGCAGGCCGGAATCAAGGAGTTTATGATCTACCACCCCGCCCTCACCTACTACGCCCGGGCCTATGGACTCGAGCAGCTGGCCATCGAGCATGAGGGCAAGGAGCCCTCGGCCAAGCGCATAGCCGAGCTTATCGACCGCGGGCGCCAAAGCGGCTGTCGCAACATTCTCTATCAAAGTCAGTTTCCGGCATCGAGTGTCGAGATTATCGCCCGCGACTTAGGGGGCCGAGCCGTCGCCTTCGACCCGCTGGCCGAGGATATTTTAGCCGAAACGGAGCGTATGACCAACCTCTTAACCAATCCCTGATGGAACTAATCGGACTACATAACGTCACGGTCGATTACGACAACTACCGCGCCCTCGAGGGGGTCAATCTCTCGATTGGCGAGCACGACTTTCTGGGCATCATCGGCCCCAACGGAGGTGGTAAAACAACCCTCGTAAAGGCCATTTTGGGGGCACTACCCTACTCGGGTCGCATCGACTACGCCCCCGAGCTCAAGGCCCACACCCGCCATCCGCTTATCGGCTATCTGCCCCAGCAGACGGCCTTCGACCGCACCTTTCCCATCTCGGTCGAGGAGGTGGTACTCTCGGGTCTGCAGACCCTGCGGGGATTCACCCGTCGTTACTCGGCTGCCGACCGCCGGCGTGTGCAGGAGCTCCTGGAGCTGACCGGCATCTCGGCCCTGCGCAGCCGCCCCGTGGGTGAGATCTCGGGCGGACAGATGCAGCGGGCCCTCCTCTGCCGTGCCATCATTGCCGAGCCCCGCCTGCTGATTCTCGACGAGCCCGCCAACTTCGTCGATAACCGCTTCGAGAACGAGCTCTACCACCTGCTGCAGGAGCTCAACCAAAAGATGGCTATCGTGATGGTCTCGCACGACTTGGGCACCATTACAAGCGTCGTGAAGGAGATTGTCTGCGTCAATCGCACCGTGCACCGCCACCACTCAAACCGAATCACCGAGGAGCAGCTGCTGAACTACGGCTGCCCGATTCAAATCATCTCGCACGGCCATATCCCCCACACCGTGCTGGGCCACCACGGCGACGGCGACTGCCACTGCGGGTGCTCACACAGGTTTAATGAGAAATGAACAATGAACAATGAACAATGAACAATGAGCAATGAGCAATTATTTTAGTAGAATTCAAAATTCAAAGTTGACCGCTGACTGCTAAAAAATAATTTTGAATTCTGAATTTTGAATTTTGAATTATTTTTTCTT
>CAYRPL010000103.1:0-6182 GCA_964426045.1 uncultured Alistipes sp.
AAAGTATGAAGATTGCCGATATGGACTTGGGCACGCAGCCCCTCTTTTTGGCTCCGATGGAGGATGTTACCGACCCCTCGTTTCGCTATATGTGCAAGCGATTCGGGGCCGACGTTGTGACCACCGAGTTTATCTCCTCCGACGGGTTGATTCGTGATGCCTGGAAATCGCGCGCCAAGCTCAACATCGACGAGGGGGAGCGCCCCGTGGGGATTCAGATCTACGGCCACCTGATTGAGCCGATGGTCGAGGCGGCACGCATTGCCGAGACGGCCAACCCCGACTTTATCGACATCAACTTCGGCTGTCCGATGAAGAAGATTGCAGGCCGCGGTGCCGGCTCGGGCATGATGCGCGATGTGCCCCTGATGGTCGAGATGACACGCCAGATTGTCCAAGCCGTCAAGAAGCCCGTAACGGTCAAGACCCGTCTGGGTTGGGACGAGGAGTCGAAGAACATCGAAGAGATTGCCCTGCGGCTGCAGGATGTGGGCATTGCCGCCCTGACGATTCACGGGCGCACCCGAGCCCAGATGTATCGGGGCGAGGCCGACTGGACCCTGATTGGCAAGATTAAAAACGACCCCCGCATCCAAATCCCCATCATCGGAAACGGCGATATCGACTCGGCCGAGAAGGCCAAGGAGATGTTCGACCGCTACGGAGTGGATGGCATCATGATTGGCCGTGCCACCTACGGACGTCCCTGGATCTTCCGCGAGGTGAAGCACTACCTGCAAACGGGCGAGCTGCTGGCGCAGCCCTCGGTCGCAGAGCGCGTCGCCATCGCCAAGGAGCACCTGGCCAAATCATTAGAGGTCAAGGGGGAGCGTGTCGGCATTTTGGAGCTGCGCCGCCACCTGACCAACTACTTCAAGGGGCTGCCCGACTTCAAGTCCACACGTCTGAAGCTGGTCACGAGCTACGACCCCGACGAGATACGCTCGACGCTGGACTATGTGGCCAAGCAGTGGGGCGACTTCGATATGGGCAACACAATTCCTGCCCCACTCTCGCACGACATTTAACAAAGGCTCTAAATTTTTTGGCTCGGTTCTTGGTGTCAGAGGCAAGGTGAACATAAAACTCATTTTGCCGTGAAAAAGATTTCCTACCTTTCCATTCGGGCGCTGGCGTTGCTCGTCGCTATGGCGGGGATGGCTGCACTCCCTGCACGGGGGCAGCACAGCACCTCGGTGCCCAAGATCGACTCGGTGCTCCTCAGCGAGCAGACCGAGGGCGATGTGCGCATTCGCCAATACCGCATCAATCGCGAGTCCGAAGCCGAGTACACCCTCCTCTACCGCATCAACCTCTCGAGGCTCAGCTCCGATTTCGGCTCGAACAGTCGGGAGCTGCAGCAGCTCGACACCCTCCTTGGGCGGGTTATGAGCGACTCGACCCACCAAATTCAGCGCATAAGCATCACGGGCTACACCTCGCCCGACGGCCCCGAGGCCTTCAACGAGCAGTTGGCCAAGGCCCGAGCCGAGGGCTTCAAAGCCTATGCCGAGCGCAAGTATCACCTTACGAAGCACTACCCCGTCTCGACCAACTCGGTCTGTAAGCCGTGGAGCAGCTGCCGAGCCGCCGTCGAGGGCTCGCAATCGCCCCACCGCAGCCAGGCGCTAGAGATTCTGAACAACCCCCAACTGAAGCCCGAGGAGCGCGAAGAGCGACTCAAAGAGCTGCCCGGCGTGTGGGAGATGCTCTCCGAGCAGGTGCTGCCCCCGATGCGCAAAGTCGAGGTTGTCATCACCTGCCACAGCTCCGAGCTGACGGATGTTCGCACACCGATTGCGCCTCCCAAGCCCAAGCCCGCTCCCGAGCCCAAGGTGGCAACCCAAAAACCACCGACCGACCCCTGTGGCGAGTGCGTGGTGGTCGATGAGGCAATTACTGGATTTATTGTCGAGTATCCCGAATGAGGGGTTAATTGATGAGTGCTTAGCCAACTCGACACGCACCGGTGGGTGAATAAAAAGATGTAGTTTTAGGCTTGCAAAGTCCTCAAAACCGCGGTTTGCATAAGTGTAAATGCGAATTTTGAGGGCGAGCGCAACGACAAAATACACTTTTTATTCACCCACTTTTTTGTTTTGTGAAAAGAATTTTTTATCTTTGTGCGATAGGGATTTGACTCTACCGACAACAGAAAAGCGACAACAATTAAATAATAACTAAAAATAGAGAAGATTATGGCAAATTTGAGAACCCTGAAGAAGGCGATTGACTACTGCCTGGAGGAGCTCGTATTCGACTGCGACATGGCTATTTGTTTCCAGCCCTCGAAGGAGCAGGAGCTCTTTGAGGTGATGCAGAAGGGCGTTGAGTTGCGCAATGCAATGATGAAGAAGGTGAACAACCCCGCCGAGCCCCACAACCGTTCGCTGGTGCGCAAGCACTATGCCGCCCTGCGTGCCGAGCTTAGCGACGAGTTCGAGAAGCTCTTTGATGCACTGAGTGAGATTAACAACAAGTAATCACGACCCGCAACTATGAAGAAGATTATCGCTTCGCCGTTGGCCCCCAAGGCCGTAGGCCCCTACTCGCAGGCCGTGGAGAACGGTGCCCTCTACATCTCGGGCCAGCTGCCCATCGACGGTGCCACGGGCCAGATGGCCGAGGGTATTGAGGCTCAGACCCACCAGTCGCTCAAGAACCTGGGTCACATCCTCCAGGAGGCCGGCTACAGCTACGACAACGTCGTAAAGACCACCGTACTGCTCGACTCGATTGCCGATTTCGGCGCCATGAACGCCATCTACGCCGAGTACTTCACGGGTGACAAACCCGCCCGCGTATGCTACGAGGTGGCCAAGCTCCCGATGGGCGCCTTGGTCGAGATCGACGCCATTGCCGTCAAGTAATCAGGAATTAGAAATTAAAAGAGAAAGAGTTGCTTTGCAAAGCAGCTCTTTCTCTTTTTTGCTCCCTACTCATTGAAAAATCAACGATTTTTTCTACCTTTGTATCGCTATCCCCCGGGTAGCAACATTTGATAGTGAAAGTGTTTCGCTAACTTCTTCATCGAAATCTGGAAAATTTCATTGCACAGAAGCAGCAACCATTCATCACCGAACGTCGTGTGTACGCACTCTGCGTATGCTTTGTCGGTGTGGAGTATGTCTGTTTGTGCAAGGGTATTCCAGAACCTCGATGATAACAGAAATTGAGCTCCACACTTTTCTATTTGTGCTTAGCAGAATACAAACCAAAAATATTTTTAACAATGAAAAAACTATTTCTTCTATTGGGTTTGCTTGCCTTTGGCTATGGGGCTACGGCGCAGGTGCTCAATGTCCGAGAGATGGATGTCAATCTGTCGGATTTGACGGCCAAAACCAAACCTCGCTACGACATCAATCAGGTAGCATGTGCCGTAGTGCGAGTGGCGGTAGTTGCCGACACCGTCGCCTTCGATGGCACTATCGTAGGCCCGATTGAGCGGAGTCAGACCGGCGAATATGTGGTCTATATGGCTGCCGGCTCTCGTTATCTGAAGGTAGCAGCCAAGGGATTTCTGCCTTTGAAGGTCAATTTTCTGAACTACCTGCCTAAGGCTCTAACCTCGAATTACACCTATAATCTCCATTTGGAGCACGTCGAGAAAGGCCCCACGCGAGTAAAAAAAGTCCGCCCAAAAGTCGATCCTGCATGGATTCTACAACCGACGTTTACCTTTGCCAACAACCAAGTGGCCTACGGTCTGATGGCGGGCTGGGTAAAGCGTGCCGGCGTGTATGTTCGTGCCAAATCCAATTTTAAGTTTGCGAATGTAGAGGATTTGGAGAACCCCAACTACTATAACCTCACCGGAAAAACATTGAAAAAGCGCTGGGCCGTTACCGCCGGCTATGTGCAGCGAGTCATTGACCCTCTCTTCTTCTATGTGGGTGCCGGTTACGGAGTTCGTCAATACGGCTTTGAAACCAAGGATGGCCGCTATATTATGGACAAACTCCCCGGATCGGAATCGACAAACTCGGGGGCAGAGGTGGAGCTGGGCGCCATTCTTCGCTTAGGCAAATTTGCCCTCTCGGCCGGTGTGCAGACCAACTCTTTCAACTACTACGAAGCCAACATTGGCGTTGGTGTAATGTTCTAAACAGCTGACTACCATGAAGACAAACAGACTCTTTTCACTACTGATTCTCCTCGGTTGCACTCTTTTTGCCGGCTGCAACCCCGACGACCCGAAAGCTCCGAGCTCAAACCCCAGCCAGGTAATTCATTACACCACCTCTGATAACTCCCTACTTTGGATTAGTGGAGAGTGGAGCGGAAATGTGGTTTCCCACTCCTACGAAAACGGTGAGGGAATTATTCTTTTTGACGCTCCTATTACAGAAATCCCCCAAAGTGCCTTCACGAGCTCTAATCTGACAAGCATTAGAATACCAGATGGTGTAACTTCAATCGGCGATTGTGCATTCAATTATTGCCGCAGTTTGAGAAGTATAACAATTCCCAATAGTGTTACTTCGATTGGAGGTGAGGCATTCAAAAACTGCGTTGGGCTAACGGATGTTGTTATTGGCAATGGCGTTACTTCGATTGGAAGTTGTGCATTCGAGGAGTGCACAGGTGAATTAACAATTAACAATAAAATAATTATTGAGACTGATTACACATTTTCAAATTATCCTGCACTCGACCCCAATAATCATCCTGATGTGAGAACTGGGGGTTGGCTGTTTGGATCTGATTTTTCAAAATTGACCATTAGCAAAAATATTACAAAAATTGGGGACTTTGCATTCATGCAGCTCTATTGGCTGACAAACTTTACTATTCCCGATAGCGTCACTTCGATTGGGGGCGGGGCTTTCCAACATTGCTTCTCCCTAGCAGATATTACCATCCCCGACAGCGTTACGATTATTGGAGGTGGTGCATTTTTTTATTGCTCTTCTCTGACAAGTGTGACCATTCCCGATAGTGTTACTTCGATTGGAGATAGTGCATTCTGTAATTGCTCCGGACTAACAAGTGTATTTTGCGAACCAACTGTACCTCCTACATTGGGCTATAGTAATGTATTTCATGATGAAGAAAGTGGTTCCAAAATTTCATGGCTCAAAATCTATGTGCCGATCGAGAGTGTAGATGCCTATAGAACTGCTACATATTGGAGCGACTATGCCGATGCGATTGTTGGATATGATTTTAGCAAATAGTTAGGGAAACAGCTTCAATGACGCCTCGTTTAACAGCATTTTCCCTCCGCTCGGGTTCGTTAGGACTCGGGCGGTCACTTTTCAAATAATCCGCTTTCAGCGTCTTTTCCACCTTCGGTATCTTTCGTTGCTCCGGCTCAGCAAAGTCTGCAAGCAGCCTCTGCTCTCGCCTTAATCGCAACGTTGCCACAGTCACTGTACTCCCTTACAATGGCTGCGTAAAACAGAAAAAGAGGAGCTAAACTCCTCTTTTTCTGTCAATTGCTCATTACTAATTACTAATTGTTCATCGAGCTTACTCCTCGTCCTCCTTCATATTGTGGTAGACGTTTACCACGTCCTCATCCTCCTCTAAGCGCTCTACGAGCTTCTCGATGGCCTCACGGCCCTCGGCGTCGAGCTCCTTATAGTCGGTCGGGATGCGGGCCGACTCACCCGATACGATCTCGTAACCCTTATCGTCGAGCCACTTCTGAATCGAGCCAAACGACTCGTAGGGGGCCTCAACGGTTACCGAGTTATCCTCCTCGGGAGCGAACTCATCGACACCCAGGTCGATCATCTCGAGCTCCATCTCCTCGCGGTCAGCCTCGGCCGGAGCGTTGAACTTGAAGATGCACTTGTGCTCGAACATAAAGGCCACGCTGCCCGAGTTGCCGAGCGTACCGCCACAACGGCTGAAGTGCATACGCACATTGGCTACCGTGCGGTTGGTGTTGTCGGTTGCGGTCTCCACCAGGAAGGCGATGCCGTGAGCACCATATCCTTCGTATACCACCTCCTTGTAGTCGGTCGTATCCTTCGAGGTGGCACGCTTGATGGCACGCTCCACATTCTCCTTGGGCATATTCTCCGACTTGGCATTCTGCATCAGAATACGCAGACGAGTATTCGACGAGGGGTCGGGACCGCCCGCCTTCACGGCGATTTCAATCTCCTTACCGATCTTGGTAAAGGTGCGGGCCATATTGCCCCAGCGCTTCAGTTTTCTGGCTTTGCGAT
>CAYRPL010000104.1:0-6124 GCA_964426045.1 uncultured Alistipes sp.
CTTGTTGCTATTCAATTAGTTTAAACAAGACACTAGTGATTCCTAATTCCTAATTAGAAGCGGGGGGACCCATCGGGGGACGCATACCGCCACGGGTCGGTGCTCCGCCCATACCCTCATAGTCGTTGATGTTGGTCGAGCCCTTCTTGCCGAAGTGGCGGAGGTTGAAGACCAAATTGACCATGTAGTAGCGACCGATGACGCTGTTCGTAGCATTCTGCACCCAGCCCGAACCGGTACTGCGCGAGAAGGCCTGGTTCTGATTCAGCAGGTCGTTGACACCAATCTGTACCTCGGCACGCTGATTCTTCAGGAACTTCTTGCCCAGGTAGACGTTGCAGAGCATATACTCCTCGTTGTAGTCATTCGTGATACCCTTATACTGGCTGTAGGAGGCACTTGCCGTCAGCGTGAAGCCCTTCCAGAAGGTCCACTTCAGATTGGCCGAGGCGGTGTGGTTGAAGTACTCGTTGTTTCCGGCATCGGCCAGCACCTGCAACGAGTTCTTGGCCACGTTGTAGGTTCCGCTCCACGAAATCGTAAAATCAACATTCTCCGAGATGTTGCTACCCAGCGTAAAGTTGGCATCGTACCCCATATTCGAGGCGTCGTTGCGCTCACCGTTAATCTGGCTCGGCACAAGCGAGTAGTTCACACCGGCCATCATATTGAGGTTACACTTCATGAAGTTGAGCGGCAGACCATAGCTTACATGGGTACGCAGCGACCAATAACCATCCATATTGATAGGCGAGGTGTACTGCAGGGGGTGGTAGACCACATCATCGACACGAATCTCCTTGCCATACTCGACATTCGAGGCGATATAGTCCGAGGTGTTGGTCATCATCGCCATCCACATAAAGGTACGACCCTTCTCGATATTCGAGTTCACATAGTGGAAGCTCACGTTGTGCGAGTAGGAGGGGTTCAACTCCGGATTACCGCCCGAGATATACTGGGGGTTCGAGAGGTTGTAGACATCCTGCAGGTTCGAGATATTGGGCTCCTGGGTACGCGAATTGACAAACATGCGGATCGAGTTCTGGGGATTGAACTGCATGTTGAGCATCACAAAGTAGGTGAAGTGGTTGTAGCTCTGGCTGATCTCCGAGGTCTGGGGATAGAGAGTCTGACCATCGAGCATCGAGCGCTGATAGTAAACATTGGCCACCAACGTATTGCGATCCTTGGCCCAGCGGAAGCCGGGGCCCACCTGATGTGAGGTGTAGATGCTCGAGTGGGTATTCGAGAGGGTAGGATTCAGCGCCAACGCACCCATATCGTCATCGGTATAGGAGCGACGATCCGACTCGTCGTCCTCATAACTAAAGCGATACTGCAGGCTCAACTGCGAGCACTTCGACAGCGGCTCGGTGTAGGTAAAGTTACCGCGCAGGTCGAGTGACGAGGTGGGCGAGGTGAGGTGCTGATAGAGCAGGTCGAGCGCCGGATAGGGGTAGGGAGCCACAGCCTCGGGATCGTAGGGAGCCGCATCAGCCTGGTTGGCCCAGCTGTCCGAGGTGCGGTCGTTGCTCGAGTAGCGCACATTACCATCGAGGGTAATCGTGCGGCCATCCTTGCCCAACTTGGCACGGTACTGCAGGAACTCGCTCAGGTTATAGCCCCAATAGTCCGACTCACTTCGATCGTAGAGGTGCGAGTAGCCGCTCTGGCCCCACTGATAGCCCTCGGTAAGGCTCATCGGGTCGTTGGACTGGTAGCTGAGCCCGGTACGCGACATCAGCGATTGATTCTCCGAAATCTTCCACTCCAGGCGGGCATTCAGACGGTGGTTCATATTACCGGTATCGGAGTTTCCTGCCTCCGAAAGGGTATCACGCTGCAGGAGCTGCTCCTCGTCGATGGTGGTGTAGAACTCCGACCAGCGGTCGCGCGTCGAGCGATTCACCGTATTGGTCTGGTTGAAGAAGTAGCTTCCCTGGAAGGTCACCTGATCCTTCTTGCCCCAGGTATCGGAGTAGTTCAGACCCACAGCATTGACCGTAGCCACACCCGCCTGGGGGCGCACCATATAGGCACCCACACCGCGACCACCGCCACCGCCACCGCCATTGACACCCAGAATATCTTCGAACGAGAAGTTCTGCTGATTGACGTTGTTAAACAGAGCGATAACCGACAGACGGCTGTCACCGCTGAAGATATTGACGTTACCACCGGCCAGGTAGCGGAACTTGTCGTTCTCGAAGTCATAGCCGCCACCGGCATAGACCTTTCCGAACTTACCCTGACGCATATTGCTGTGGGTCACGATATTAAGAGCCTTGTAACCCTCGCCGTCATCCATACCCGAGAACTCGGCCTGATCCGAGAGTTTGTTGAAGACCTCGACACGATCCACAGCCTCAGCCGGAAGCGACTTGATGGCCGTCGTAACATCCTCGCCGAAGAACTCCTTGCCATCGACAAAAATCTTCTTCACCTCTTCGCCCTGCACCTCGACAGTACCATTGTTAATCGTGATACCGGTCATCTTCTTCAGCAGTCCCTCGACATCGGCATCTGCAGCCACCTTGAAGGCCGAAGCGTTGTAGCTCAACGTATCTCCGCGCTGCGAAGTACGCAGGGCCTGCACCTCCTTGACCACCGCCTCAATCTGCTGCGACGAGGGATTTAAATCGATATGGCCCAAATTCTTCACAGCCGAATCGACCTTCAAATCCATTACCGCCGTCTCATAGCCCAGGAACGAGGCCGAGAGGGTGTACTCACCATACTTCAGGCTCGGAATCGAGAGCGCTCCGTTATAGCCCGACGTGTAGAATAACTTCTTCTCGGGGTTGCTCTTCGGAGCCACCTCGACCACGGCACCCGGCACACCGGCCTTCGCCTCGGTATCCCAAACGGTTGCCTTCACCGAACCGCTCTGTGCAGCGGCCATCCAGACCATCATAACCCCTGCAAGGGTTAAAATCCATCTCTTCATCTATCAAATATCTCTTTTGTTTTCTGCAATTCAGGGGTGCAAATGTAGCGTTTTTTTGAGATTTTCACAACAATCTGCCACCTTGCTTTTCACCCTCTTTTTTCACTCTTCACGGCTCAAAAAGATGGGAGGGCCGATCGCCCCAATCGACCCTCCGACTGCGACAGCACAAACACTTTAACTGAAGAAATTCCTATAGAATGGAACTCATTGTCGCAGTCTCTTCAAATTTACTAAACTCCCAAATTTACCACTATTTTCTATCCGGGGTGAGGGGCATTTCACCCTTATCGGCTTTACAACAGGGCTTCTCCGCCTTATCACAAGGGGCCGCAGGGCCTTTACCCTTGCAACAGAGGGCACCCTTGGGGCCATGATGGCCGCGACGCTCTTTATTCATCGCCTCCCACTTGGCCTGCTGCTCGGGGGTCAGCACCTGACGAATCTTCTCTCTATCGGCCTTGGCTGCCTCGTGAAACTCGCCTCGGCGCTTCATACCATCTTTTTCGATCGCCTCAATCTTTGTGCGCTGCTCGGGGGTCAAATCCAACTCACGAGCCATACGCTCCATGTGCTTTTCAGCCATCTCGGTCGGGGTAGGGCGCTTGCCCTTCGGACCATCCTTCATCGGGCGCTCCTGCGCCTGACCTGCTACGACACCTGCAACCAGGGCAAGTGCAACGAGCCAAACAATCTTGCTTTTTCTCACAGTCTAAAATTTAATTAAAAGTAAAACCAGGAAGTTTGGGTTGTTGGTGCAAAGATAGCGCCCGAATATTGCGCAGGCAACACTCGGGCGTGGGAAATGGGTCAAAATCGGGGGTGAATCGACTAAGTGGAGGGGTGAATCGCCGTCAGCCACCGCTTAAATTCGGGGACTCGGGCCTTTGAAATGACCAATCGCTCGGGCAGTTCAACCACCAACGAGAGGGTCAGACGGCTGCCGAACCAGACCGAAATCTCCTTCACGGCACGACGTGCAATGATGAATTGGCGGTTGGCACGAAAGAACTCCTCGTCGGGCAGCAGCGTCTGCAAACTCTCCAAAGTCTTGTCGAGCTGGAATTGGTGGCCCTGCATATCACAAGCCACCACCCGCTCATCGCGCGTATAGCAGTAGGCAATCTGGTCACGGCGCAGGGGGATAATCTTATCGCGCACCTGCACCAAGAAGGCCTGGGGCTGCTCACCCTGCGGCTGCTGGCGTCGAGCCATCTGAACCACACGCTCCCGATAGTTCGTGCGCTCGGGTTGCGTGAGGCGGCGCCACTTGGCTATCGCCCGCTCCATATCGGCCCGAGCGATGGGCTTTAAGAGGTAGTCGATGCTGTTTACCTTGAAGGCCTCGAGGGCATATTGGTCGTAGGCCGTGGTGAAGATTACGGGGGCCGTCACCTCGACCTGGTGGAAGATACGAAACGAGTCGCCATCGGCCAGGTGGATATCCATAAATATCAACTCGGGCATCGGGTGGCTTTCAATCCAGGCGACACTCTCCTCGACACTCTCCAAAATAGCCTCGACATGGCACTCCGGAGCACACTCCGCCAGGATGGCCTTCAGATTGAGGGCCGCAGCGGTCTCATCCTCGATAATCAGGGTGCGTATCATCGTTTGGCGGGATTTTGGAGGGGAAGACGTACCGTGAAGCGCTCCTCGGTGTGGACAATCTCGATGGGGTGGCCGGTAATCAGCTCCCAGCGGTTCTTCAGATTCTCCAGTCCGATGCCGACACCGGGTTCGGGATCGAGCTTCGGCCGCACGGGATTCTCGATAATCAGGCAGTCACCCTCGGTGCGAATCGAGACATGGAGCGGCTGACGTGTCGTGATTGTGTTGTGCTTCACGGCATTGCCCATCAGCGGCTGGAGGGTCAGAGCCGGCAGCAGATACTCCCGTTTTGAAGGTTCAATCTCGATATCGAAGAAGAGTTTGTCGGCATAGCGCGTCTTGAAGAGGTAGCTGTAGGCATCGGCAAAGTTCAGCTCATCCTCCAACTTCACTAGCGGGGTCTGGCCATTCTGCAGGATATAGCGGAAGGCGTAGGAGAGGCGGTCGATGTAGGTCAGCGAAGCCTCGGTCTGCCCCTCGCGCACCAGCATCGCCAGCGAGTTGAGCGAGTTGAAGAAGAAGTGAGGATTGACCTGATTGACCAGCATATTGTAACGCGAGGTGAGGTTTTCGTTCTTCAGGTGCTCATTTTCAAGGGCAATGAGCTGGCTCTTATGCAGCAATCCGTAGAGGTAGCCGTAGAGCAACGACACTACCACCGTAAAGGTGACACGCAGCAGCACCAGGTAGTCGATACCCGTTTCGTTGGCGAAGTTCAGCACCAACTCTCCGGTGCGCCAGCGCTGCACGGGAGCCACCATATAGAAGGCGACAGCAACCAGCAGGGCAATCACCACACGCTTGGCATAGAAAGCCAGCGAGTAGCCCCGACGTTCACCTCCCACCGTCTGAAGGGTCACCAGCACAAACGAGAGAGCGAGGTAGAAGAGAATCTGCACGGCAACCAGCAGCCCCTGCGAGGGGCGATGAAAGAGCGCAGCTTCGTCAAAGGGTTCCCCGTTGCGCTCTAAAAGTTCGGTCACACGCAGACGATTCTCCTTGTGAAACTCGGCCTTCACACGCAGGGTGTCACGGTCGGCCAGATTCCACCACGAAACCCGACGCTGCGTCACATAGAGGCTGTCCACCCCCTCACGACTCGGGGCCAGCAGATAGGCGTGGCCATCGGGATTGAGGTGCAAGATACCCACCTTCTCGATAAGGGGCTTCGGCTCTTCACGCTTCGAATCTCCGGACTGATCCACCATCAAAAGCATCAGGTAGCTGAAATTGACCACCAACGAAATGGCCAATGCCACCAGCAGATTGGTTATAATCCGCGCCGATTTTGTCTTTCTGTAGATTGCCATAAAAAATTAGCAATTAGTAATTAGTAATGAGCAATTCAAAATTCAAAATTCAAAATTCAGAATTAGTTCCCGCAGTCATTGCGAGGAGGGAGGTTTACCGACCGACGTGGCAATCTCCAACCTCGTATAAGGAGTTTAGGGAATTTAATGAATCTAAGGAGCGTAAATTACAAGGGGCCTCGCCTTAAATTCCTTAGTCTCTTTAAATTCCTTAATTTCCTTATTTGCCCTCTACGCTCTTTGCAGGAGATTG